>JBBQCQ010000085.1:0-9763 GCA_038318835.1 Gemmatales bacterium
ATGGAGCGCGGCAACCCGGCCAGCCGCAAGCGGGTCGAGACGCAAATCCTGCACTTCGACGGCGACGCACTCCAGGGTTACACCTACGCCTGGCGGGACGACCAGACCGACGCCGACCTGGTGCCGGCCGACGGCGCGGAGAAGGCGTTCCGCGTGAAGGACGCGATCTTCGGCGGCGTGCGGCCGCAAACCTGGACGTTCGCCAGCCGCGTGCAGTGCGGCCAGTGCCACAACGCCTGGGCCGGGTACACGCTCGGCTTCAACCGCGAGCAACTCAACCGCGACCGCCCCGACGGCACGAACCAACTCACATGGCTCGGCGAGTTCGGCCTGCTGAACCGCGTAGACAAAAGTGATAAGCCGCTGTCACCCTTCACGGCCGCCGGCGCGAAGAAGCTGAAAAAGTACGCCGACCCCGCCGACGCGAAGCAACCGCTCGACGACCGCGCTCGCTCGTACCTGAGCGCGAACTGCGGCAGTTGTCACATCTTCGGTGGCGGCGGCTCGGTCGAGTTCCACATCAACGCCAACGCCGACATCAAGAACAAGAACCTCTGGGACGCGAAGCCGACCCGCGGCGACTTCGGCATCCCCGACGCCCGCATCCTCGCCCCCGGCGACCCGGAGCGGAGCATGCTGTACTACCGCATGGCGAAGTTCGGCAGCGGCCGGATGCCGCACCTCGGCAGCGACTTTCCCGACGAGGCCGGGCTGAAGTTGGTGGAGGATTGGATTGCCTCGCTAAAGGGGGAGCATTCGGACAAAGTGCGGCCGCTCGTGAACAGCCCGAGTGAGTTGGCCGTCTGGCTCCAAAAGCCCGATAAGGCCCTGTACATGGCTCGAAGAGTGGGCCGGGGCGAGTTGGAGGCCGACCGTTTGAAGAACCTCCGCGCCGCCGTCGCAAGTCCGGACTGCGGCAGTTTCGCGGCGGACCTCATCGCTGGCTACTTCCCCGATCCGAACAAGCCGCCGACGCTCGGCAGCAATCCGCGGCCGCGGGCGATTCTGTCGCTGACCGGCGATGCCGCGAACGGGGCGAAGTTGTTCGCCGCGACGCGGTCACAGTGCGCGACCTGCCACAAGATCGACGGCCAGGGCCAGGAGGTCGGCCCCGACCTGTCGCAGATCGCCAAAACTCGCACCCGCGAACACCTGCTGGAAAGCCTCCTCGACCCATCACGGCGGATCGAGCCGCAGTTTCAGTCGTACCTGTTGCGGACTCTCGACGGCCGCAGCGTCACCGGCCTTGTCGTGAAGCGCGACGCGAAAGAGGTGGTGCTGAAGGACGCCCAGAACAAGCTCACAACCGTGGCGACCGACGACGTGGAATCGCTCGACGCCTCGCGCACGTCGATCATGCCGGCGGGACTACTGAAGGACTTCACGCCGCAGGAAGCCGCGGACCTGCTGGCGTACCTGGCGGGCCGGAAGTGACAAGGCAAACGGTCTCGTGAAGCCGTTGGGGATCGCTTCTTGAATTAGCGATTCCAGCATCGGCATGCTGGGAATGGACGGCCTGGAAGTCGCCCGTCGTCTGCGCACGGACCTCGGTCTGATGCAAACGCTGCTAGTCGCTCTGACGGGATACGGCGAGGAGAGTGACCTGCCGCGGTCCCAGGAAGCCGGGTGTAACGCTCACCTGATGAAGCCCGCGCAACCGCTCGATCTGGCATGTCTGCGGGCACGCCCGGTTGACCGGCGAACCCGCGACCGTCCTGGCAGCTATCACAGCTGGGGCGTACCCGGTGAGGAAGGCGATGTCCGCGAGCACATGCGCATCCTTCCATAAGGTCGGCGACCTGAGCCAGCGGATCAACAATTCCCGGCCGCAGTCCGGTGGGGCCGGTGCCGAACCGGGTTTTTCAGCCCGACTCGAAAAGGGGCTGCGAGAAGCCAAGTGGGCGGCCGGTGCCCGGCTCGACCGCACCGGAGACGACCCCGCGACAACCGTCTACGTGATCGCCAAGAAAGGCCGCGACTTCCTGGACACGCCTGTTTTTCAGGCCGGGGAGACGGGCGAAGAGGAGACCGTTGCCCTCTTCACGACCCGCGAGCGAGCGCAGCAATACCTCGACCGCGCCGGCTGGGAGCAGACCGATGAGGTCGGGGAACTCTCGCCGGGTGATGTGTTCGAGTGGCTGACAGAAGCCGGCAGGGATGGCGTTCGCTACGTGACCGTCAACCTTGACCGGGACCGGCATCTCGCCGGCGCTCCCCAACCCGTTCTTTCCCTCGACGTGCTCGGCGAGGAGTCCGCAGACAGCCTCGTTCGATAGGTGACGGGACTTGCGCGGGGCAGAGACGATCTCCACCCAGCGCACCCCCCGAATATGCCTCGCTCGTCCACATCATGTTGGTGATCGCTGCCATCGTGGTCGTCATCCAGCTGCTTCCGGGCCACAAATTTTTGACGTGGACGGATTCCCAATCCGTCGATGGCACTGCCTTTGCAGGAAGCAGGCAATCACAATTCAAAGAGAAGGATCATGCAAATTCAGGTCAACACGGACAACCACGTCGAGGGCGGCGAGGAACTGACCCGACAGGTCGAGGGCGAACTGGGGCGATTGCCGTCGGACACGAGCGTGGCGGCGACCTACCGATACTGAGTGGCACAGAGGCCAGTCTTCTCGTTGTTGGACGAACCGAGTTGGCGGGTCTTGGGCGCGGACACGACACCACCATCACCACCGAAGGAGTGAATGACATGACTAACCATCCCCCGGCTCAGCCCGTGTCGCCTACTTCGCCGCAGCCGGTGCCGACCGAACCGGCGGTCGCGAACCATTCGGCCGCGACTCAGGTTCAACCGGTTGTGCCACCCCAGCCCGTCGAGTATCAACCGCCGCCAGAACCAGAGAAGCCGAAGCCGGTGAGCGAGCTGAAGGTCTACAGTCACTCCTCGCTCGTCTACTGGTGGCCGGTCTGGGCGGTCGGGTACGGGATGGCGATCCTGACGTACTTCTTGGGTGAGCCGTTCCAGGTCGGTCAGGACCGCGAGTTATTCCATCCGAGCAGCAACTTGGGCGTCTTCTTCTTCCTCACGCTGTTTCTGGTCATCATCATTACTAATGTCTCGGTGCGCGGGTTGGTCTCGGGTCTGGTGATTATGGGGGTCGTGCTCGTCGCCGTCCTGTTAGCCTACTTCGGATGGTGGGACGCGGTCTTCGCCTGGTTTGGCGATCTGAAGATCCACCTGAACTTCGGCGCCTACTTCTGGTTCTCCACTCTGATGTTGCTCGTCTGGGCGGTCTCCGTGTTCGTCGTGGACCGCATGAGCTACTGGCACATCAAGCCGGGGCAAATCACCCATGTGGTTATCTTCGGGGCCGGCTCCAAGATGTATGACACGGTCGGAATGGTGCTGGAAAAGCATCGCGAAGACTTCTTCCGCCACTGGCTGTTGGGTCTCGGTTCCGGCGACCTCGAGATTCACACCACGGGAGCCACGTCGGAGCAGATCGAGGTGCACAACATTCTCTTCATCGGTTCCAAGGTGGAGATTATCCAGCGGCTCATTTCGGAAGACCCCCACGCGGCGTAGACGTCCCTCTTGGGAGTTGCCGTCGAATCGAATACCAGGTTCCCAAGGAGAGTGATTCCGTGCGAAGATCGGCCTACCACTTCCCAACTCGACTGGTGTGGGCGATCTTGCTCGGTGCAGTCTGCGCGCGTGACTCGACGGGCGTGGCGCAGGAACCGGTCGGCCAAGTCAAGGAAGCACCGAAAATTCTGACCCCCGGCAAAGAAGACCTTTCGCCGGCCGCCGCGAAAGTCGATGTCAAGCCCGTCGCCCGCGACGAGGAGATCCGCAATCGGCTTCAGAGTGTGCTCGACGCCACCGGCTGGTTCACAGTCCCCAAAGTCCGGGTCGAGGAAGGAGTCGTCTTCCTCAATGGTCGGGCCGAGACCGAGGAACTCAAGAAGTGGGCCGGCGATCTGGCGCGGAACACGCAAGATGTCGTCGCCGTGGCCAACCGGATGGAGGTGCTCGAACCGTCGGTCTGGGATTTCAGTCCGGCCTGGAGCGGGCTGCTGGTACTCTGGCGAGATTTCATCCGCTCGCTTCCCTTTTTCCTGTTCGGTTTGCTCATCCTGGCGCTGTCGGCCGGGGCTGGCATCCTGACCACCCGCATCGCGCGTGCGATCCTTCGTGGAAAGGTCCGGGCGAAGCTCTTGCGCGGCGTGATCGCTCGGGGAACGGGCGTGCTGGTCTTCCTCTTCGGTATCTACATCATTCTGCGCGTCTCGGGGTTAACTCAACTCGCGCTGACGGTGGTCGGCGGTACCGGTTTGATCGGGCTGGCGGTCGGGATCGCCTTCCGGGACATCACCGAGAACTTCCTGGCCAGCATCTTCCTCAGCATGCAGCGGCCCTTCGAGTCGGGCGACCTGGTCGAGGTCACCGGGGTCACCGGATTTGTGCAGCAGTTGAACGTGCGCACCACGATTCTGATGACACTCGACGGCAACCTGGTGCAGATCCCCAACGCCAGCGTTTACAAGAGCAACCTCCGCAACTTCACCACCAACGTCAACCGGCGAGAAGACTTCGTCGTCGGCATTGGCTACGACGACTCGATCAGCGAGGCGCAAGAGATCGCGCGGGAAGTGTTGGCGGGCCACCCGGCCGTGCTGAACGACCCCGCGCCGTCGGTGCTGGTGGACAATCTCGGAACTTCGACCGTCAACCTACGCGTCTACTTCTGGCTCGACGGCCGCGAACACAGTTGGCTGAAAGTGCGGTCGTCGGTGATCCGACTGGTGAAACTCGCCTTCCAACAACGCGGCATCTCGATGCCCGACGAGGCCCGCGAGGTCGTGTTCCCCAAGGGCATTCCCATCACCATGCTCGATGGACAGCCAGGAAAACCGCGACTGCCGGCCCCACCGCCGCGCGAAGAGCATGGTGTCGCGTCCACGAAAGCCGAGGGCGGGTTGTCCAGCGAGGCCAGCGTCATCAAAGAACAAGCCCGGCAGGTCGAGCCGTTGAACGACGGGGAGAATCTGCTGAAGACCTCCAAGGACAAAACGAAGGACCCGATCCAAACCGATCAGTGACCCGCGGGGCAAGAGAAAAGGTATGGCAGCGTCCGGCGGCTCGAAGACAGTCATCTACGCGGCGATCGCGGGCAACCTCGCCATCGCCGTCACCAAGTTCTTGGCGGCGGCATTCACGGGTAGCTCGGCGATGCTCTCGGAAGGCGTGCATTCGTTCGTCGATACCGGAAACGGGTTACTGTTGCTCTGGGGCATTCGCCAGAGCCGGAAGCCGCCGGACCGGGCACACCCGTTCGGGCACGGCAAGGAACTCTACTTCTGGACGCTCATCGTTGCCGTCCTGATTTTCGCGGTCGGCGGCGGCGTCTCGGTCTACGAGGGCGTGACCCGCCTGCGGCACCCCGAGCCGCTGAACGACCCCACTTGGAATTACGCGGTCCTGGGCCTCGCCGTCGTCTTCGAGGGGGTGACCTGGGTCGTAGCGTTACGCGAGTTCCGCAAGGTCAAAGGCGCCGCGGGTTACTTGGAGGCCATCCACGCCAGTAAAGACCCGACGACGTTTACTGTGCTGTTCGAGGACACGGCGGCCCTGCTCGGCTTGGTGACGGCGTTCCTGGGCATCACGCTGGGCCATGCCCTGAATCTGCCCGCGCTCGACGGCGTGGCCTCGGTGGTCATCGGCTTAATTCTGGGGACCGTTGCGATCTTCCTGGTCTCCGAGAGCAAGGGGCTTTTGGTCGGCGAGGGCGTCTTGCCGAAGACCCTGGCGAGCATCCGCGACTTGACCGAGCGGGATCCAGCCGTGGCCCGACTGGGGCGAGCCTTGACGCAGCACTTCGGCCCCAACGATGTGCTCCTCGCCATGGAAATCCAGTTCCAGCCGGACCTCTCCGCCGCGGCCGTCGCGGCCGCGATCGAACGGCTGGACAAGGCGATCCGCCGTGCCCAGCCCGAAGTGCGGCATATTTTCCTGGAAGCCCAATCCCTCGCCGCGCCAGCACGAACCGAGGCCACGAACCCATGATCCCGAAACTGCAGCACTGGTGGCAAGATTTGCGCTCGAGTTTCTGGTTCCTCCCCGCGATTATCGTAATGGGGGCTGTGGCACTCGCCGTTGGCCTGATCGCTCTGGACGTGTCCGTGGAATTGCACGTCGATAAGCGGTGGCCGCTGATCTTCGGCTCTGGTGCGTCCGGTGCTCGCGGCCTGCTCTCGTCTGTCGCCGGTTCGATGATTACGGTGGCCGGAGTGGTGTTCTCCATCACCATCGTCGCCCTCTCGCTGACCTCTAGCCAGTACACGTCACGGATCCTGCGCAACTTCATGCGAGATCGCATGAACCAGGTCGTACTCGGCGTGTTCGTGGGGATCTTCGCGTACTGTCTGGTGGTACTCCGGACCATCCGAGGCGGCGATGAAGGGGCGTTCGTTCCGTCGTTTGCGGTGCTGGGCGGGTTACTCCTTGCGTTCGTGGGAATCGGCTATCTAATCTTCTTTATCCACCACATCTCGATGTCCATTCAGGCGTCGAGCATCATCGCCAAGGCGGCCGAGGAAACCATCGCCGCCGTGCACCAGTTATTTCCGAAGGAGATGGGCGATAACGACGACGACTCGGACGGCATTCCCGCGGCGTCGCTTGCGGCACAGAGCTGGACTGCCATTGGATCACGGAAGACGGGGTACATCGAAAGCATCGACGCGGACGCCCTCCTGGCGTGGGCACGGGACCACAAGACCGTTCTCCGCATGGAACGCGGCATCGGCGAGTTCGTCGTTGAGGGCGCCGCGATTGTGTCCGTTGCTAGCGCGGTCGAACCGGACGAACAGGCGTCCGCAGAATTGAAGGCGACCTATTTCATCAGCCGCCAACGCACCGTGCAACAGGACGCTGGCTTCGGCATTCGACAGATCGTGGACATCGCCATGAAGGCCCTGTCGCCCGGCATCAACGACACCACGACCGCGGTGATGTGCGTGGACTACCTGGGTGCGATCCTCACCCAACTCGCGATCCGGGGCAATGCGGCCCGTCATCGCCTGGACCAGGGTGAGTTGCGGGTGATCGCCCGCGGGGCGAGCTTCGAGAGCCTATTGGCCCTCGCCTTCGATCAGATCCGGCAGAACGCAGACGGCAACGTTGCGATCCTGGCTCAGCAGCTCGAAGCGTTAGAAACCATCGCCGGCCAGACCACCAACGCCCGGCGACGGCAATCGCTGCGGCAACAGGCAGACCTGATCCGCACCGCCGCCGAGAACACGATCGCGTCGGCGCACGATGGCGTCGGCATCCGCGTTGTGTTGGCGCGGCTGGCCCAGCTACTCGAAAAGTAGTCCTTGCTCTCTCTTACGCGGCCGGGGTCTGGCATCCACCCTGGCACGAGGGATACCTATGTTCTTCGACGACTGGTTGGGGGTGGGGCGGGCGGCGCTCACCGGCGTGACGGCCTACGTCGGGCTGATCGTCCTGCTCCGGCTGACCGGCAAGCGAACTCTGAGCAAGTTGAACGAACTCCTGAGAGACTACCCGTGTCCGACATCTTCCGCCTCGAAGGCCCGCAGCAAGCCGTCTTACTGTTCAACACCCGGCTGGTCGGGGTCAACGCGGACAACGGCAAGAAGGTGCTGTTCACCCTCGTCCTGATCGCCTTCCTGCTCCTGATCGGGTGGGGTCTCCGGGCGCTAACTCGGGTGTTCCTCCGCAAAAACACAAACCTGAGGGCGGCGTTCTGGACCCGGCAGGGGATCAAGCTCTCCGTCGGACTGCTGATGCTGTTCGGGGTGGCGTCCATCTGGTTCGACGACCCGACCACGCTCACGACCGGTCTCGGGCTGATCTCGGCCGGGTTGGTGTTCGCCCTCCAGAAGGTCGTCACCGCCGTCGCGGGGTACGTCGTCATCCTCCGCGGCAAGACGTTCAACGTCGGCGACCGGATCGCCATGGGCGGCGTTCGCGGCGACGTGATCGCGCTGGGGTTCACCCAGACCACGATCATGGAGATGGGCCAGCCGCCGCCGGTCCAGGGGGCCGATCCGGCCATGTGGGTGAAGAGCCGACAGTACACCGGCCGGGTGGTGACGGTGTCGAACGCTAAAATCTTCGACGAGCCGGTGTACAACTTCACCCACGAGTTCCCATATCTGTGGGAAGAGATGGTTCTCCCGATCGCGTACACGGCCGACCGCAAGCGGGCCGAACAGATTCTGCTCGATGTCGCCCGCAAGCACGCCGTCCCGCAGGCCGAACTCGACGCCGTGGCGATCGACGAGTTAAAGCGGCAGTACTTTCTGGACCGGCTCGGCGTTCAGCCGAAAGTGTACTATCGGCTGACCGACAACTGGCTGGAACTGACCGTCCGGTTCGTGGTCGCGGACCACGGCATCCGGGACGTGAAGAACGCCATGAGCCGGGACATGCTCTCCGAGCTGGACGCGGCTGGGATCGGGCTTGCGTCGGCGACGTTCGAGATCGTCGGCCTGCCGCCGCTACGGGTGGCCGGACTGCCGGCCGGCGACAACGGCCGCCCCGCAGCAGTGCAGGCAACGAGGCCCCCATCGGCGGGTTGAAGGTCATCGCCGAAAACGGCTCCTGCTACGGCCAGGATCTGCCGGAGATCCGCAACAGGAAATGGGGCGCAACCGGATGAATGCTCAGGAGAATTGTGGGGTTGTCGTCGCGATCCGTGGCAGCGTCGTGGACATCCGCTTCGACAAGTGTCTACCGCCGGTCTACTCGCTCCTTCATGCGGGAGAGAACGGTCAAATCGTGATCGAGGTTCTGGCCCAGCGCGACGCCCGGCACGTGCGTGGCATCGCGCTCACTCCCACGCAAGGCCTCGCTCGTGGCTCGGCGGTGCACGACACGGGCGGCCCCCTGAAAGCCCCCGTCGGCAAAGGCATCCTCTCACGGATGTTCGACGTGTTCGGCAACGCCATCGACCGCGGAGCGGAACTGTCCGACGTGCAGTGGCGGTCGATCCACCGGGCACCTCCGCCGCTGGCGCGACGATCCACGAAGTCGGAGGTCTTCGAGACCGGGATCAAGGTGATCGATGTGCTGGTGCCGCTGGAACGCGGCGGCAAAGCCGGACTGTTCGGCGGGGCCGGTGTCGGCAAAACGGTGTTACTCACCGAGATGATCCACAACATGATCGGACACCAGCAGGGCGTCAGCATCTTCTGCGGCATTGGTGAGCGCAGCCGGGAAGGGGAGGAACTCTACCGTGAAATGAAAGCCGCCGGGGTGCTCCCGAACATGGTGATGGTCTTCGGCCAGATGAACGAGCCGCCCGGTGCCCGGTTCCGCGTGGGTCACGCCGCACTGACGATGGCCGAGTATTTCCGGGACGACGAACGCCGCGATGTGCTGCTGCTCATCGACAACATCTTCCGCTTCATCCAGGCCGGCATGGAGGTGTCCGGCCTGATGGGCCAGATGCCATCGCGGCTGGGCTACCAGCCGACGATGGGCACGGAACTATCGCAGTTGGAGGAGCGCATCGCCAACACGGACACCGGTGCCATCACCTCGATCCAGGCGGTGTACGTGCCGGCGGACGACTTCACCGACCCGGCAGCGGTCCACACATTCTCGCACCTCTCCGCGTCGATCGTCCTCTCTCGCAAGCGGGCGAGCGAGGGCCTCTTCCCGGCCATCGACCCGCTCCAGTCCAGTTCCAAGATGGCCACGCCGGGGATCGTCGGCGAGCGGCACTACGGCATCGCCCAGGAGATTCGCCGGACGTTCGCGCAATACGCGGAC
>JBBQCQ010000086.1:0-9689 GCA_038318835.1 Gemmatales bacterium
GGCACGCACGACGAGACGCTGATCGTTCACACAACCGATTCTGCTTACGCCGAACTGCACGTCCCGGCCCGCATCGTGAAGCGAGCGAAGGACGCCGTGACGGCTGCGCCGGAATCGCTCGATTTGGCCGACGCCGTCGGCCTCGTGCAGTTCCGCCGGGCCGGGGGGAAGCCGGTGGCGATTGCCTCCGCGACGTGCGAAACGGCCAGTGTTACCGTGACGGCATCGACCGGCCGCGGCGCTGTCGGCACCATCAAGGTGGCCGTGACCGGGGCGAGCGGGAAGACCGAAGTGCGGGTGAAATTCACCGAACCCGAAGGAGCCGAACTCGTGGTGCCGGTGCGCTGGGGGAACTGAATTTATTCAGCCGCCCGAACCGTCACTGTGCCCGGCTGACCGATGTTGCCGTCGCAGCGGATGTCGCGAGTCACGAACCGCTGAATCGTGTCGATGTTCGTGAGCAGGTGCCGCGTGACTTCAGAGACGCGAAACTCGCTCGCCTGGGGCGAGAAGGCCAGCGGCAGCACGAGTTGGTCGGCTGCGTGCGGATCGACCGGGCACCCGCTGTCGCGGAAGGCGATGGCCTGTTCCGCCGCCTCGTCGGCCACCACTTCCGACGGCTTCCCGCGCTCGCCGAGGCCGAGGAATAGCGGTGGCACGGCCAATTGTGGGAAGACCACCGTACACAACGCGGCCGGGCCATTCTGCCACTGACCCTCGGCCCATGTCTCCCGGTCAATCTGACTTTCGATGCCGGCCATCTTCAGCTTGTGCGTCAGCCGTCGTTCCATCGCCTTCGCGATCTTGTCCGGCAGGCCCGAGACGGCCGCGAACCCGGTGGCCGTGGTCAGCGGTGGGCAGGTCGTTAGCGTCAGCCCGCGGACGGTCGCGGCCGGCGATATGGCCGCACGAATCTCACCGCCGCCACGGGGGTAGAAGCCGGGGCGGAGCATCGCCAACTTCACGTCGAGGCCGAGTTTCGCCAGGTGCCCGGCCCACGTCGTCTGGTTGAAGTGGAAGCTCGGACTGTGCGAAACGTGCGTGCCGCCGGTGATGGTGATATTGCTGGTAATGGTAGCGCGAAGGGCGAGCGGCAACGCGACAGTGTGTAGCACCAGGCCCGTCGCGCCGGCCGTGCCGATGCTAAACGTGTAGTCGCCGGCCTTCAACTCGCCCGGCTCGAAGTCGAGCGTACACGAGCCGATAGACCCGCCCTGGAAGCTCGCACCGCAGATCGTCGCGGCCGCCCGCACGCACGTGAGGTGCTGGGCGGCCAGCCCCGGCTTCGGCCGTTTGGCGCGGATGTTCGCCAGCCGAAACGGCCGGCGGGTGAGGATGGACAGCGCGAGCGCGGAGCGGAGGATTTGCCCCCCGCCCTCACCCTGTGACCCGTCGATTTCTACGCGATCGGACATGATGGGAAGGACACGCGCGAGGAGAAGGGGTTCGGTCGTGAAATTCTATCTCGCCTACACGCTATCGGTTTTAGACACCGAAGGTGTCCGCACATAAAGCCTGGGGCGTAAGCCCCAGGTCATGCTTGGCGGCCGAAAACCACATCAAGGGTGATGGCGATCAGACCGCCGCCTTTTCGAGTTCCACCAGCGTCTCGCTCGGCTCTGGCAGCGGCTTCGGCGTTCGTACGAACTGTCGCTTCACCCAGTTCGTCAGGTCGTCCCACAGCGAGTACGCCACCGGCGTCACCAGTAGCGAGAGCAGCAGGCTGAGCAGTTGCCCACCGAGAATGACCTTTGCCATGCTCGCACGGGCCGACGCTCCTGGACCTTGCCCCGTCGCGATCGGGATCATCGCGGCCACGAGCATGATCGTCGTCATCAGGATCGGTCGGAGGCGCTTCTCGTTCGCTTGCAGAATGGCCGCGTTGCGCTCCATCCCACGGGCACGCAGGACGTTCGTGTAGTCCACCTGCAAGATGCCGTTCTTCTTGACGATGCCGAACAGCATGAACAGGCCGATCATCGCGTACACGTCCAGTGGCGTTTGCAGAATGAGCAGCGACACGAGCGCGAACGGCAGCGTCAGCGGCACCGCCAGCAGGATCGTGACCGGGTGGACGAGCGACTCGAACTGCGCGGCCAGGATCATGTACATGAACACGAACGCCAGCAGGAACGCAATGGCGAAGTTGCTGTTCGAGTCTTGCATCAGCTTCGCTTCGCCGAGGAACTCGTAGCGGTACTCGGCCGGCAGGTCGAGCGTCTTGATGAACGCCTCGACTTCCGGCAGCGCGTTGCCGAGGGCGAAGCCGGGGGCGAGGTTGCTCGTCACCGTGACTTGCCGCTGGCGGTTGTAGCGTTCAATGTTCGCGGGGCTCCGGGCGGTGCTCAGGTCGGCGAGGTTGTCGAGTTCCACGAGTTGCCCGGTGCGTGACGGCACGGTCAGGCTGCGGATGACGCTCGCCCGGTCGCGGTTGGGCAGATTGGCGCGCAGCCACACGTCGTACTGGTCGGCCCCTTCCTTGTACTTCGACACCGGCTCCCCGCCGACGAGGACACCGAGTGTACTCGCCACGGTCGCCACCGGCACGTTGAGGGTGGCGGCCCGGTCACGCTGCACGAAGACCTGGAGTTCCGGCGTGCGGTTCGAGGCATTTGTGTCCACGTCGGTGTAGTTCGTGCTGCCCTTCAGGAAGTTCTTCACCTGGCCGGCCAACTCGTTCAGCTTGTCGATGTCCGGCCCGCGGAGGCTGATTTCCAGTTGCACGTTCTTGAACGCCGACGAGCTGAACAGCTTCACTTCCTGCACGTTCGAGCGCAGGTCGGGGAAGTCGCGGACCACCTCGCGGGCCTGGGCCATCACGCTCGCCTGCGAGAACTTCCGCTCCTTCAGGTCGATCATTCGGCAGTACAGGTTCACGATGGTCACATCGCCCTGGCCCTTCGCGGACTTGCCGTTCGTCTCGCCGATAGTAGTGAACACGTTCGTCACGCCGGGCAGCTTCGCGAGCCGCTGCTCCACCTCGCGGCAGGTCGTGCTGGCCCGGTCCAGGGTGTACCCCTCGGGCAGGCTGATCGCGACTTCGAATTCGCTCTGGTCGTCTTTGGGCACGAAGTCGGTGCCCACGAGCGTGAACAACACCGGCGTGCTCAGGAACGTGGCGATGGTGGCGAGCACGATCACCCAGCGGTGCCGCAGCGACCACGCGAGGATGCCGACGTACCGCCGCGTGACCCAGCCCCAGACGCCGCCGTTACTGTGCGATCCGTGCGGCAGCGGCTTGAGGAATTTTGCGCACAGCATCGGCGTGAGCGTGAAGCTGACCACCATGCTGAGCAGGATCGCGAACCCGACGACGAAGCCGAAGCTGTTGAAAAAACGCCCAACCTGGCCGGACATGAACGCGATGGGGGCGAAGATCACCGCGAGCGAAAGCGTCGTCGCCAGCACGGCGAGGGCGATTTCCTTCGTGGCCAAGCTCGCGGCTTCGCGGCCGGTGCGGCCGTACTCTTCCATGTGGCGGAAGACGTTTTCTAGCACCACTACGGCGTCGTCGATAACGATGCCGACGGCGAGGATCATGCCCAGCAGCGTCATGTTGTTGAGCGAGAAGCCCATAAAGTCCATGAACGCGAACGTGCCGATGATGCTCGTCGGCACCGCGAGGGCGGCGATCACGGTGGTCCGCCAGTCGCGGATGAACAGGTAGATGACGCCGCTGACGAGGACGGCCGCGAGCAAGAGGTGGAACTTCACCTCCTCGATCGACCCCTTGATGAACTTCGATTGATCGCGGATGACTTCCATGCGGATGTCGGCCGGCAGGCTCGGCCTGATCTTCTCCAATCGCTCCTTGATCGCGTCGGCCACCTTCACGGTATTGCCGCCGGATTGTTTCTGCACGATGAGTGACACTGCGATGTCACCATCAAGCCGCGACAGGCCGCGGAGTTCCTCGACTCCGTCTTCCACGCCGTCGCCGACCGACCCGCTCGGCCCGGTGACGACATCCCGCACCCGCGTGAGCGTGCCGTTGCGGTTCGCCACGATGATGTCGAGGAAGTCGGGCACGTTCTTCACCCGGCCGACGATCCGCAAGCCTTCTTCCTTCGCGCCGCCGTTGACCTTGCCGCCGGGGAGTTCGATGTTCTGCTCCATCAACGCCCGCCGAACTTCTTCAATCGAAAGCTCGCGTGCCCGCAGTTTCGCGGGGTCGGCCCACACGTTCACGGTGCGTGTCTGCCCTCCAACAAGGACGACCGCCCCGACGCCGGGCACGCCTTCCAGGTCTTCCTTCAACAACTTCTTGGCGATCTCCGTCGTCTCGCGCAGCGACCGCTTAGCAGACACGGCAATCGTCACCACCGGGGCCGCGTCGAGGTTGAACTTCTCGACCTTCGGCTCGTCCGTGCCGAGCGGCAGCGTCTGCTTCACGGTCGAAATCTTGTCGCGGATTTCCTGGGCCGCGATATCGCCGTTCTTTTCGAGCTTGAACCCGACGACGAGCTGCGAGAGGCCTTCTTTTGTCGTCGAACGCAATTCGTCGATGCCAGAGACGGTGTTGACGATCTCCTCGATCGGCTTCGTCACAGATGCTTCCATCTCTTCGACGCTCGCCCCCTTGAGCGTGGTCGTGACAACGACGACGGGGATGTCCACGTTCGGGAACAACTCCACGCCGAGGCGGTTGTAGGAAGCGAGGCCGAGTACGATCGGTGCGAGCATCAACATGGACGTGAAGACCGGCCGCCGAATGCAGATGTCCCAGATCATTTCGCGTTCCTAAAAGAATGGCCCGCTGATGACGCGGATTTCAACGCAGATGAAGATGATGAAAACCCAGAATGAATTTCCAGTCTTATCAGGTTTTCATCCGCGTCCGAAGGTCTGCGTCATCAGCGGGCCGTTTCCTCTTCTCGAACTTTCACCACCGACCCATTCACTAACTGCGTCTGCCCGCTTGTCACCACGCTGCCCGTCGGGGGCAGTTGGCCGAGGACTTCGACCCAGTCCTTTTCGCGAGTGCCGAGTTGCACTTCCACGGCCCTCGCCTTGCCGTTCTCGACCAGGAAAATTTTGTTCACGCCGGCGAAGGTCACCACGGACTCCGGGGGTACCGTCGGCACGTTGGCGTCGACGCGGGTCTGGATGGCGGCCTTCGCGAAGCCGCCGCACTTCAAGGTGCCGTCGGGGTTCGGCATGAGAACCTCGACCGAGAACGTGCGGTTGGCGGAATCGACCGTCGGGTTGATCCGGGCGACCTTGCCCGTGAAGGTCTTGCCTGGCACGGCATCCGCGAGTACCGCCGCGGTCTGACCGACCTTCACCTCGGCGGCGTAGCGTTCGGGCACCATCACCCGTAGCTTCAACTCGTGGGCCAGCACGAGGCGGAAGGCGTTCGTCACCGGCATCGACCGCACCATCGTGCCCTCACTCAGCATCCGCTCGGCCACCGCGTACTTCATCCCGGCCTGTGGGGGCGTCGGCACAATCAGCTTGCAGTCGCGGAGCTTTTGTTCGGCCAGGTCGAGCGATGCCTTTCGCAATCGGGCGGCCGCGAGAATGGCCTTCGCATCGGTGACGACCTGCGCCTTCGTTGCCTCGGCCAGCCGCACTTCCGTCTCGGCCACGTCGTACTCTTCCTTCGACACGGCCGCGTTCCGCAAGAGGGCGGTCTTCTGTTTAAACTTGCGGCTTGCGTCCTCGACGGCCACGGCCGCCTTCCGCACCGCGGGCACCGTCTCCACGTCCAACTCGCCCGCCGGCAGTGCCGTCAGCCCGAGCTTGGCAAGTTCCGCGTAGAGGGCTTGCTTCGCCTCCGTGATCGACAATGCGTAGTCGGCCGTCTCCAGTTCCATCAGCGTCGCCCCTGGCGAAACCACATCGCCCACGTCGGCGCGAATCGCAATCACGCGGCCGTCCACCTTCGGCGCGAGGGTCACATCCTCGAAGCCGTTGAGCGTGCCGACGACCGACACGCTCCGATGAACCGTTTGCGTCTTCAGCGGCGCAACTGTCACCACGACGGGCGGCGTTTCCGTCGGCCCGGTAGAGTCCTTCTTGGGGCCGCAGCCGACACACGCGATCAAGCCGAGTACGAACAAGCGATTCATGTCTTGGGCCTCTGCGAGTGGCTCTTGCGCTCGCGGTCGGTGAGGATGCCGTGGAACAAAACGTCCACGATGGCGTCGGCTTGTATGACCGGGTCGGCCGTGCGGCCGGACAGGTGGTTCGTGAGGACCGTGCCGAACAGCAAGTCGCCGAGGACGGTCAGCAAGTGTTCGACTTCGATCGGCCGCAGTCGGCCGGCGGCGATCAGGTGCTTCACCATCTCCTCGTCGCGAGATTGATGCGTACACATGCTCGAAAAATATCGCGGCGTCTCGCGGCCCTGGAACGCGACCCGCTCCTGAAAGAACAACTCCGTCAGCTCTGGCCTCTTCGCGAAGAACCGCAAGTAAGTGCGGAAGGCGTGGCGGATCATCTCGACAGGGTCAGTGGCCGCGTTCGTGATGACTGCTTCCATCGCCGTGGTCAGATCGGCGAGGCCACGATCGACGGCGGCGAGAAAGAGTTCTTTCTTCGTGGGGAAGTACCGATAGACGGTGCCTTTGCCGAGGCCGAGTTGATCGGCGATGACTTGCACGTCCGTCTCGGCAAAGCCGCTGCTGGCGAACGCCTTCTCGGCGGCGTCGAGAATCTCGGCCCGGCGTCGCGATTCGAGGTCCGGATCACGCGGCCGACCGGGTTTGCGAACAGGGGTATCTTTCAGGCCCATCCTGGCACTCGGATTAATAATCGGACTCGTCCGTCAGCTAATTCAATCTACCCGACCGTGAACGCCCTGACAAGCCCGACTGTGAGCGGGAGAAAGAATGTCGGCCACAGATGAACACGGATGAACACAGATAAAACGAAGAGCGGATTGCCACAGAGGACACCGAGAGCACGGAGGAAAGACAGCAGAGTTGTTCAAAAGGCATTCTTGGAAATCTCTATCTTCTGCCTTTGCTCGGGGTTCTCGGTGTGCTCTGTGGCGTGATCGGTTTTGATCTGTGTTCATCCGTGTTCATCTGTGGCCATGATGCCTTTCGGTCTCCGCATATAATTCCCTCACCTCCCGTTGAAGGACTACTCATGCCGCTGGACTGGTCGCCGCTCGTCGAACTCATTCGCTCGCATCAGACGTTCCTGCTCATGACGCACGTGCGGCCGGACGCCGACGGGTTGGGGGCGCAACTCGGTCTGGCCGACGCGCTCACGGCCCTCGGCAAGACGCCGCGGGTGGTCATCGCTAGCAAGCTGTCGCCACGGTACGCCTTCCTCGATCCGAAGCGCGAAGTCATCGAAGAATTCACTGCCCCCGGCGACAAGTTTCGCAACGTGGACGCGATCCTCGTGATGGATACGGGCACCTGGGGGCAACTGGGCGAGTTCGGGCCGTTCATGCGGTCGATGACAGTGCCGAAGGCGGTGATCGACCACCACCGCACACAAGACGACCTCGGCGGGATGGCCTTCGTCGATACCACTGCGGAGGCAGCCGGACGACTGTCCTACGAGATCATTCGCGCACTCGGCGCGCCGCTGTCGGCGAAGGCGGCCCACCACCTGTTCATGGCCCTCGCCCTCGATACCGGCTGGTTCCGCCACTCGAACACCACGGCCGAGACGTTCGCCCTCGCGGAGGAACTCGTGCGGGCCGGGGCGAACCCGACGCCTCTGTACGAGCAGCTTTTCGAGGCCGCGCCGATCGGCCGGCTGAAACTGACGGGGCAGGCGATTGGCCGGCTGCAAACGCGGGCCGGTGGCAAGATCGCGTTCACGGAAGTCTTCCTGAAAGACTTCGGCGTGTGCGGAGCAGTGCCCGGCGATACGGAAGACCTGATCGACCTGCCGCGGAAGATCGACGGTGTGGAGGTCGCGCTCATCTTCATCGAGCAGGCCGACGGCGGCACGAAGGTCAGCTTCCGCTCGCGGTCGGCCGACATCTCGATGGTGGCCGAGCAGTTCAACGGCGGCGGGCACAAACTGGCGGCCGGGGCGAAACTGCCGGACGCGCTGGCGGTTGCCCGCGAAAAGGTGCTGGCCGAAGTCGAGAAAGTGTTGCCGCCGTCGCCCGTGGCCGGTTAAGTTGAAGGTCATCCTACCCCCGGCGGGCCGTCACTGGCCCGCGTCGGTTGTATACTCCGCAGATGCCCCCGTTCGGCCGGAGACTTCTCCTCATGACAGACACCCCTCGGGCATACAGCCTGCGAGACCTGCCCACGCCCGCGAAGCTCGTCGTGACGTGCTATCTCATCGGCGTTGGCCTCGGATACTTCTCCGCTCTCGTGCAACTTCACCTTCAGCATTCGTCCCGTAACGGCGAACTGATGCCCACGATGGGCGACGTAGTGGAAATCTTCGCCGGCTGGAAAAAGGCAACCGAAGACGACCGTGGCCCACCACGGAGCAAGCTGCAAAAGCTCATCCTGGGTCCGAAGGAAGGAGCACCCTGGAACGGGTCCGGGAGCATGGCCCCCGCGTTCTTTACCCGCGACGCGGAAGGGGAATTGGGCGAGCGCTACAACAAGCAGATTAAGGCCGACCCGTCGCTCAAGGCGACCCTCGAAGCGGAGCGGGAGGGGGAGCGGATCGCCCTCGACGAGTGGCTGAAGTTGCCCGAAGACCCCCGCAAGGCTTATTACGAAGCCGACGATCTCCCGCTGCCGGACGCGCTCAAAAACAAGCCGATCACGCCGGCAGCCCTCACCCCGCAGAAGACCGGCGTTCGCGTGAAGCTCATCCTGAACGAGCGGTGTGCCCGCTGCCACAAGGCGGGCGAAGCCCAGGCGAAATACCCGCTCGAAACTGTCGAGCAGATCGCGAAGTACTGGGTCGCGCCCGACGCGGTCGAGATCGTGGACGGCATGGTCCGCAGCGAACGGCAGATGAGCATCGAATCGCTCACACAGTCCACACACGCCCACCTGCTGAGCTTCGCCATGCTGTTCAGCCTGACGGGGATCATCTTCGCGTTCACCCGGCTGCCGGTCTGGTTCCGCTGCATCGTCGCCCCGATGGTCGTGCTCGCGCAAATCGCGGATGTGTCGTGCTGGTGGCTGGCCCGCCTCGATGGCGTTGGGCCGTACTTTGCCATGGCGATCATCGGCACCGGCACGCTCACCGGCATCGGGCTGCTCATCCACATCATCATCAGCGTCCTCAGCATGTGGACTGGCTTCGCTCGGGGAGTGATGATCCTGCTGCTCCTCGCGGCCGGCGGCGGGCTGATCTTCCTCGGTATGGGTGTCATCAAGCCGGCACTGGACAAGGAGAAACTGCCGCCCGCGGAAAAGCTTGCCAACCCGCCGCCGCTCGCCCCGCCACTGGCTCTGCCGAAGGTCGAAGCGGTGAAGCCTGCCCCCGCTCCGGTGGTGGTGGTGGTGTCGCACCTGGAGAAGCTCATCCTGGGGCCGCGGAAAGGCGCATCGTGGAACGGCGACGGGAGCATGGCCGCGGCGTTCTTCGAGAAGGATAAAAAGTACAAGGAACTCGTCGCGAAGTTCCCGCATGTCGAACAAGAGCGCGAAGGTGAACGCCTCATCCTGCGGGCATGGCTGCAAACGGACTTGACCGACCGAAAGAAAGTGTACGAGGCCGACAGCTTCCCGCTGCCGTTGGACCGCACGGGCAAGCCGCTGACGCCGGAGTACCTGACCGCTGACGGCAAGGCCGTGAAAGTGAAG
>JBBQCQ010000087.1:0-9688 GCA_038318835.1 Gemmatales bacterium
GTAGCCTTAACGAGCACAACACCTCGACACATAACCCGTTCGGGACTGGCAACCTGAACTTCGATGAACTCTTCCCCGCGATTCAAGCCGCGGGCGTGCCGAACGACTGGTGGTGCGTAGACCTATGCTTCTGGCCGAACGCCTGGGAGGTGACGGCCGACAGTAAGAAGTTCCTCGACAAGATGCGTGCGAAATACGCTGTGGCGTAGGGGAGTTGTCATGGTCGTCAAGTCGCCGGCCGACGTGCAGGACGAGACATTCGCCGACCTCCACGCGCGGCTGGGTTTCGTGCCGCTCTCCCGGATTCGGATGAAGCCGACACCCGGTACGGCAACCGAGGCCGACGTGATCCGGTTCGCGCACGCCGCCGACAAGAGGCTGTACGAACTCGTGGACGGCACGCTCGTGGAGAAGTCGAAGGGCACGCTTTCGGCGATTCTGGCCCCGATCATCAGCCACCGAATTCTCACCTTCCTCGAAAAAAATGACCTTGGATTGGTTACGGGGGCCGCCGGGCCGTTCCGCATGTTGTTTGGCAACATCCGATACCCGGACGTAAGCTTCATTCCGTGGTCCGAGTTGCCGGACGACGACCTGCCCGAAGATGCGATCTGGTCCGTCGTCCCGCACTTGGCCATCGAAGTATTGAGCGAGTCGAACACGGAAGCCGAGATCACTCGGAAGATCGGCGAGTTGTTCGCACGCGGGTGCAAGTTGTTCTGGGTGATCGACCTTCCAACCCGATCGGCCCGCATCTACACTTCTCCCCGCAGGTCGAAGGCCGTGGAACCTACCGGCGTAATCGACGGCGGCAAAGTGCTACCGGGCTTCAAACTCCCTATGAGCGAACTGTTTGCCGTAACACGCCGACGAGAGAAGAAAGGTTGACGACATGAAGTTTCTCACCGTTCTCGCATTCCTGGTGGCCTTCGCTCCGCCGACTTCTGCCGCGGACCTCGGCGACGCCATTCGTCCAATCGCGTCTGCCCACAAGGGGAAGGTGGCGGTCGCCGTCAAGAACCTTACGACCGGCGAAGCGTTCGACCTGAACGCTGACGAAGTGATGCAGACCGCGAGCCTCATCAAGCTCCCCATCATGGTCGAAGCGTATCGGCAAGCCGACGAGAAGAAGACCGACCTCGGCAAGATGCTGACGCTGACGAAGGACGATAAGGTACCCGGTTCGGGCGTGCTTACGTCACACTTCTCCGACGGGGCGAGTTTTCCGCTACGCGACGCAATTCGTTTGATGATCGTTTACAGCGACAACACGGCCACGAATATGGTTCTCGATCAGATCGGCATGAAGAGCGTGAACGCGACGACGGCCGCCCTCGGCATGCCCGAAACGCGAATCAACTCGAAGGTGTTCAAGCGATCCACGACCGTCGATCTCGCTCGCAGCGAGAAGTACCAACTCGGTTCGATCACGGCGAAGGATGCCGTGAAGTTGCTCGAACTCATTCACACGGGCAAGGCCGCTTCGCCGGAGGCGTGCAAGCTCATGTTGAGCCACCTGAAGGCGTGCGACGACACGGAAAAACTCACGCGATTCCTACCGGCGGGCACCGTGGTCGCGCACAAGACCGGCTCCACGAATCAGGTCCGTACCGACGCCGGCATCATCTACGTGCCCGACCCGGCCGACAAGAAGAAGACGATTCCCATAGCCATCTGCGTTCTCACGAACGAAAACGTCGATCAGCGGTGGATCGCCGACAACGCCGGGCAGTTGACGATTGGCAAGATCGGCAAGGCCGTGTACGACTTTTTCAGCACGAAGAAGTAGTTTCCGTTCTCCGACTCCGACTCCGAGGTACTCTCCCGATGGCGAAAAAGCAGCTCCGCGTGGGCATGATCGGCTACGGCTTCATGGGCCGGGCGCACAGCAACGCCTACAAGCAGGTCGGCCAGTTCTTCCCATCGCAGCATGAAGTCGTGCTCAAGGCCGCGTGCGCTCGCAACGCTGATCAGATCAAGGCGTTCGCCGACCAGTGGGGGTACGAGAGCACGGAAACCGACTGGCGAAAACTGCTCGAGCGCAAGGACATCGACGTTGTCGATATCTGCACGCCGAACAACTTGCACAAGGAGATCGCCCTGGCGGCGGCGGCGGCCGGCAAGATGATCCTGTGCGAAAAGCCATTGGCGATGAACTCGGCAGAAGGCAAGATCATGGTGGACGCAGTCGAGAAGGCCGGCGTACCGAACATGGTCTGGTACAACTACCGCCGCATTCCTGCCGTGACGCTCGCCAAGAAACTGATCGAAGAAGGCCGCCTCGGCAAGATCTTCCACTACCGGGCAAAATTCCTGCAAGATTGGACGATCAAGGCCGACCTGCCGCAGGGCGGGCAAGGCCTCTGGCGGCTCGATGTCGAAGCGGCCGGCAGTGGCGTGAGCGGCGACTTACTTGCCCACTGCATCGACACCGCTCTCTGGTTGAACGGACGCCTGGACACGGTGAACTGCCTGACGGAAACATTCGTCAAGGAACGCATGCACAACTTAACGGGCAAGGTCGAGAAGATCGGCATCGACGATGCCTGCATCTTCATGGGCAAGTTCGCGAACGGCAGCCTCGCGAATTTCGAGAGCACCCGATATGCACGCGGGCATAAGGCAGCTTACACGTTCGAGATCAACGGCGAGAACATGTCGCTGGGCTGGGACTTGCACGACCTGCATCGGCTGCAAGTTTACGACTACACCGATGACGCCAAGATCCGCGGGTGGAAAAGCGTTCACGTGACCGACAACAGCCCCGACCACCCGTACATGGCGAACTGGTGGGTGCCCGGCCTCTCCATCGGCTACGACGCGAGCTTCACGCACCAGGTCGCCGACTTCATCCAGGGGTTGGAATCCGGCAAGCCGCAAGGCCCGACGTTCCGCGATGCCCTGGAAACGCAGCAGGTGCTGGATGCCATCCTCGACTCGGCGAAGTCGCAGAAATGGGTTACGGTCGCGAAGTAGCCAGATCATTTTGCCGCAGATGGACGCGGATAAACGCAGATCAAAACCGTAGAGATTTCTGAAAACCGAGCGACTCAGGTTTTCGAAATGATTTTCACTCTTCGTTTTATCTTCGTTTATTCGCGTCCATCTGCGGCAAAACATTCTTGATTTTCAGATAAAAACTGCCCTCGACAAGCATTCGCCGGGTGGTTTAGACTCGCCGGACTTCGCACGATCCACCCCGGCACGGACGCCGCCTGATGCAGATTCTCCACCTCACGGCCAGCACGTTGTTTGGCGGTCCCGAGCGCCAGATGCTCGGCCTCGCCGAGCACTTGCCGGCCGGCTATCGCAGTCGCTTCCTCACGTTCCGTGAGGGGGGCCGCTGTCAGGCGTTTTTGGACGAAGTGCGGCATCGCGGGTTTGTCGGCGAGAAGTTGCAGGCCGACTTCCCGAAGGTCCGCTCGGTCCTCCGCGAGTTGACCGGGCACCTGCGAGCGACGCGGGCCGACATCCTCGTGACGCACAGTTATAAGCCGAACATCCTCGGTCGAATCGCCGCCCGCCGCGTCGGCATTCCGGTCGTGGCCGTTTCCCGCGGCTGGACCTGGGAAGACTGGAAGGTCCGACAGTACGAACGCCTCGATCGTCTGAACCTTCGCTACCTCGACTGCGTCGTGGCCGTCTCCGAGGGGCAAGCGCAAAAGGTGCGAGCGGCGGGCATTCGCTCGGATCGCGTCATGGTCATTCACAATGGCTCACGGGTCGCCGACTTTTGCACCCCGGACCCGGCCTTCGACACGAAGTTGCACAGCTCGTTCCCGGCCGATACTCCGGTGTCCCACGTGGTCCTGTCGGCCGGCCGACTCAGCCCGGAGAAGGGGTTCGATGTGCTCGTGGATGCGGCCGCCCACGTGCTGCGGCGGTGTCCGCGAACGGGCTTCGTTCACTTTGGCGAGGGCGGCGAACGGGAACGGTTGGAAGCCCGCATCCGCGAGCGGGGACTGACGAACCGCTTCCTCCTCAAGGGGTTCACGAACGATCTGGATCGCTACCTGCCGTGGGCCGACCTGGTGGTGCTTCCCTCGCATACCGAAGGCTTGCCGAATGTGGCTCTCGAAGCGAGTGCGGCGGGCGTGGCCGTGGTGGCGACGGCCGTCGGCGGCACGCCAGAAGTCGTCGCCGACGGTGAGACCGGCCGACTCGTCCCGCCCGCTCAGCCCGAAAGACTCGCGGACGCGATTGCCAACCTCTTGACCGACGACCGCACCCGCATGGCGATGGGCCGGGCGGGCCGCACGCGGATGCTCGCCGAGTTCACGTTCGAGGCCCAGGCGTTGGCCTATCAGAAACTGTTCGCCTCGCTCGGCCCGCCCCCGGTGTTACTTCCTCAACGTGTAACATGCCAACCGCCACCGTCTCTACTCCCGTCCGAAGACCCTGTCTCCCCGCTGCGGCAGGGCCGATCCGTATCAGCTACGTCATCGACAACCTGAGCCGGGCCGGCACCGAAACGCAACTGCTCGCCCTCATCCACACGCTCGACCGTTCGCGGTTCGAGCCGACGCTCGTCCTGTTAGATGGGGAGAATGCCGCCTCGCGGGAATTGGAACCGACCGACTGCCGTGTGGTGCACCTCGGCGTGCGGAAACTACTCGGCCGTACTGCGTATCGCGCGGCGAAACACCTCCGGGACGAATGGCGGCAACTACCGCCGGACATCGTGCAAGCGTACTTCCTCGACTCGTCTTACTTCGCCGTCGCGCTCGCGCGGCGGGTCGGCGTCCCGCATGTCTTGCGGGTACGCAACAACCTCGGCTACTGGCTCACGCCACGGCACCGCCTTTTAAACCGGCTGATCCGACCGTGGGTTCATCTCTCGCTGACGAACTCCGAGACGGGACGAGAAGCCTTGATAAAACAGGACGGTTTGTCGCCTGAGCAGGTCGTGATGATCGAGAACGGCGTAGACCTCGACCGCTTCGGCGACGTGAATCCGCCAATGTTCTCGACGACCGTCCGCGTCGGGTGCGTGGCGAACCTACGGCCGGTGAAGAACATCGACGGCCTGCTGCGGGCGGCCCAGTTGGTTTTAGACCGATGCCCGCAGGTGGTCTTCGAGGTGGCCGGGGAAGGGGAGGAACGGGCCAAGCTCGGAGCTTTGCACCGCGAACTCAACCTCGGCAGCCGCTTGGTGTTTCGGGGCCGCGTGGACGACGTGCCGGGGTTCCTCCGCACGCTGGATGTGGCCGTCTTGCCGTCGCACTCCGAGAGCCTGTCGAACGCCGTCCTCGAATACATGGCAGCCGGGCGGGCCATCGTGGCGACCGACGTGGGGGCGAACGCCAAGCTCATCGCGCACGGGCGTGAAGGGGTGATCGTGCCGCCGGGGAATGACGCCGCCTTTGCTGACGGGATTGTTTTGCTCGTCCAGAACCCGACGCAAGCCCGCGACATGGCCCGCCTGGCACGGGTACGGGTTGCGTCGGGATACAGCCGCGACGCGATGCGGCAGAAGTTTGAAGCCCTCTACCTGCGGTTGACGAACCGCTCGCGCTAGGGGGCGTTTTTCAGGGTGTTGGTCATCCACTGGCGAATCTCACCGATGGCAGCATCGGTCGCCAGCATCACGTTCGCGGCGGCTGTGTGCGACTTCCGGTCGTCCACCACCAACATGCCCATCGTCAATTCGCCCCGTGTTTCCACGTCCACGTTCTTCGGCTCGCAACTCACCGAACCGGGCAAGGCGACGGCGGCGACGGCCAATACGTCCTTCAGGTGGAAGCCTTCGATGCCGTACAGGTGCGAGCTGGCCCGAATGCCGTAGGGCACGATTTGCCGCAAAAACTGGCATGTCCGCGAGTCGGGGTTCGGCAGTTCTAGCAGTTCCGTCGGCGAGAGCACGAGCTTGCGGGTCACGTCCAGCGGAATGAGCGTGGGGTTAGCCCCGGCCGTCAGCACCGTGCGTGCGGCCTCCGGGTCCAGTGCCAGGTGGAATTCGCTGAGCGGCCCAGCATTGCCAGGTTCGTGGTGCGTGCCGCCGATGAGAACGAGTTTGTCGATCAGCGTCGGCAATTCCGGGTCGCGGATGATCGCGGCCGCCAGTGTGGTCATCGGCCCGAGGCAGATGATGCTGACCTCGCGCGGGTGCTGTTTGACGAGTTCGATGATGACCTTGTCAGCGTTCGGCGACTGGTTCTTGGTCGTCACCGGGAAGCTGACGCCACCGAGGCCGCCGGGGCCGTGCAGGGCCGTGCCATCGCGGGCGTACTTGGTGGAGAGGGCCGCCGCCGTGCGCGGCCACTTCGGCGGGTCCAGTTGCGCGACCAGGATCATCACGTTGGCGTTGGCCTGCTCGGCCGACACGTTCCCGGCGCACGGGATCAGCCCAATCACGTCCAGGTTCGGGTCGTGCAGGGCGAGTGCGAGGGCGAAGGCGGTATCGATGCCGGGATCGGCAATGAGGATGACTTTTCGCACCATGAGGGGAACCCCGAGAAACCGATTCTGCAGGCGAGCTTGCTCCGGTTCGTTCTATCGCATCCGAACGACCTGTGCTAGCAGAGATTGGGCCTTCCCGGAGCGGAGCACTTCCTCGGCCTGAGCCACGCCGTCCCGCAGGTTCGGAGCGTGGTCCGCCGACCACAGGGCGGCCGCGGCATTGGCCAGCACCACCCGTCGGGCGGGCGTGTCGTCGTTGTTCAGTACCGAGCGAATCACGGCCGCACTCTCGGCCGGCCCATCAGCGTGAAGTTCCGACAACGCAACTTCCGCCAATCCGAAGTCGGCAGGGGTCCACTCCCGGCTCGAAAACGTCTCGCCCTCGACAATGCGAACGCGCGTGGGAGCCGACAAGCTGACTTCGTCTAGTCCATCGTGGCTGCACACGAGAACGGCCCGCCGAGTGCCGAGGCGGGCCGTAGCCCCGGCCAGGATGTCGAGCAATTCCGGCTTGCCGACGCCGAGTAGTTGGAAGTCCGCATTCGCCGGGTTCGCCAGCGGCCCGAGGAGGTTGAAGATCGTTCGGATGCCGAGCGCACGGCGGAGCTTGGCCACGTGCTTCATCCCCGCATGGAAGTGTGGCGCGTAGCAGAACGCGAACCCGGTGCGTTCCAAGCAGCGCTGCGACCACGCGGGGCCGGCCTCGATTTCCACGCCGAGTTCTCGCAGCACGTCGGCACTGCCGGACCGACTCGACACGGCCCGGTTGCCGTGTTTGACCACCGGCACACCCGCGGCCGCCACTACAAGCGAGGTAGCCGTGCTAATGTTGAAGGTGCCGCTGTCATCGCCGCCGGTGCCGCAGGTGTCGAGCACCGGAGCCGATACGGTGGCGAGTCGGACCATCTGCTCGCGGAGGACCATCGCCGCCGCGGCAATCTCGTCGGCCGTCTCTCCCTTGAACCGCAGGGCCGTGAGAAAGCTGGCCGCGAACGGCTCATCGACCCGCCCACTCAGCAAATCGCGGAACGCCTGCGCGACGACGGCGGCATCGAGCGGCCGGCCGGCGAACAGGGTTTGCAGGGCGTCCGAGAACCAGGCGGGGCGAACCAGTTCCACGCAAGACTCCGTTCGGGGAAGGGCGGACCCTGAAAAGATTATCGAAAAAGTCGCCAGGATGCGGAATTCGAGCTTCCATCGGGGCCGGGGAATAACATATACTTCCTTACATTCTGAACAACCGTTTCCTGATGCCCCCTCCGCGACGGCGAGATCCGCGGACGCTGTGGGCACGGAAATATGGAACCGAGTCCACAAATTCGAGCGAACCTTCTCGCCGGTTCGACAGTCGATGAAGGGAATCCAGACGTGAGCGATGCGAACCTCACCCCCAAGCAGCAGCGGATTTACAACTTTATTTGCGAGCACATACAGTCGATGGGCTACCCGCCGACGATCCGTGACATCTGCAAGAAGTTCGATATAAGCTCGCCCAACGGCGTGATGTGCCACCTGAAAGCCCTGGAAAAGAAGGGCAAGATTTTCCGCAACGAGAACCTCTCGCGGGGCATCACCATCCCTGGCGTGAACGCCGGCGGGTACAGCCTTCCGCTGCTCGGCGTGGTGGCGGCTGGCAAGGCGATTGAAGCGATCGAGCAGGACGAGCGTCTGGAAATCCGCGACCTCTTCCCGAACGAAAACGTGTACGCCCTCAAGGTCCGCGGGTCGTCGATGATCGACGGTCACATCGCGGAGGGCGACTACGTGCTGATTCGCAAGCAAGAGTCGGCCGACAACGGCACGAAGGTAGTCGCCATGGTCGATAAGGCGATGACCCTGAAGAAATATTACAAGCGGAAGGACTACGTCGAGCTTCAGCCGATGAACGCGACGATGTCGCCGATCAAGGTCGATCCGAGTCGCCAGGAAGTGCAAATCCTCGGCGTTCTGGTGGGTGTGGTTCGCAAGTGCTGAGCGGCCTTGACCGCAGAGGGGACTGCCAATAAGTTACTTCGACGCGACGGGCCGTTAACTCAGCGGTAGAGTGCGTTCTTCACACGGACGAAGTCGCAGGTTCAAATCCTGCACGGCCCACTATTTCGATCAACGCGATGGACCGGCGAAGTTTCTAACTTCGCCGGTCCATCGCGTTGGCTCAACTTCAGCGACTACCGCTTCGGCGGCACTGCGGGGATCACCGCGGGCGGAGCAGGTTTGATTTCCACCTCCATCACTTTCGTCGAACTCATCTCGGTCAACTTCGTCTTCAGCACGGCGAGTATCTTGTCCTCCGCGGCAGGATTCTTCCGATAGTCGTCGTTCGTGCCCTTGTCGGGATGGATGACCGTGCCGTCGAGCGATACGCCAGCGAATAGGCCACGACTTCGCGAGTAGGAGACGATTTCGGCCTCCAGTTTTCCATCGGTTGCCGCAGCAACTTCACGACCGACAGGGCCGGCCGCGACCGAGGCGTCAGTCCCCAGCGTGAGCTTACCCTTGTCCTCGAAAAGACGATCCATGCTCTTGCGGCTCCGGAAAACCAGCACTACGTCAGTCGATTCGACGCCGACTTGGAAACCGACGCTGCCGCCGCCAAGGTTGACAAAGACGGGGTCGCTCCAGTTGCCGTCCTTGTCTTTCACCATCACGAGGCCATGACCGCCACGGCCGGCAAGCACGAATCCGGCTTTGATAACGCGCGGGATGATGGCGATACCCTGGGCGTCAGCCAGCAGTTTCGGCGGAATGCTCTTCGCCGGTATGGCCGAGAGTTCATTGAGGATGTCAGTTGATACCGACATCGTCTTCGACGGCGGCGGGGCAGCCTGGGTCATTTGGGGCAGTAAGACAATCGAAAGCAGGAAGGCCAGGATCAGGCGTTTCATATCTAGCTCCTTGAGAATCGAATGGCACTCCAATACCCGCAACTCACAGGCCAGAAAATCGGCCTCATCGAAATCCTGTTGTGCGGACCGTGTGGTTAGAGAAGCTGTGACGGTTGGCGGGTTCAGGGAGACTTTTCCACGATCTTCGCCCGCTTGCGGAGGTCGTACTTGACCCCGGCCGGGAACGCTTCGTAGTCGGGTTCGCCTTCCTGCACCTTTCGCTTCGCGTCGTAAAAATGGACCTTCCCTTTCCCGAGGATTTCCGCCGTCGAGCCGGTCACGACGATGGCCGTGGCTTCGTCGAGGCCGATACCGAGGAACTGGGGGTGGCGGGCCATGAACGCAGTCATGTCCTTGAAGCGATTGCGGGCGGTGAAGTGCTGATCGATGGCCACGCCGGGAAG
>JBBQCQ010000088.1:0-9686 GCA_038318835.1 Gemmatales bacterium
GTAGATGTAGCCGTCGCGGAACATGCGGAAGAACGTCTCCCGCACGGCCTTCGCGCACGTCTCGTCGAGCGTGAAGCGGGTGCGCTGCCAGTCGCAGCTCGCCCCCATCTCTTGCAGTTGGCCGAGGATCCGCTTCTCGTACTTGTCCTTCCACTCCCAGATCTTCGCCACCAGCGCCACGCGGCCGAAGTCGTGCCGCGTCTTATTCTCGGTGTTGAAGATCAGCCGCTCCACCACCGCTTGCGTGGCGATGCCGGCGTGGTCTGTGCCCGGCATCCAGAGCGTGTTGCGGCCCTGCATCCGCCGCCAGCGGTCGAGCACGTCTTGCAGCGTGTTGTTGAGCGCGTGCCCCATGTGCAGCGCCCCCGTCACGTTCGGCGGCGGGATGACGATGGTGTACGCCTCGCCACCCTTCGCCGGGTCTGCGTGGAAGTAGCCGTGCGGGAAGCCTTCGCGCGGTTTTACCCACTCAGCAAGCCACTTCTTCTGAGCTTCTTTCGGGTCGTAGGCCTTGGGCAGTTCGGTCGGCATCACTTGTGTCCGTTCTTCTTCGTGGGTTGATTCGCGAGCTTCGCTCGCAGTTCCGCGAGTTCATTTTCGAGCGCGTCGGCCCGTTTGGTCTCTTCGTCGAGTCGCTGGGCCAACGCAACGCCTGTCAAGATGCGTTCCTTCTTCGCGTTGAACGCCACGACGGTTTCGCCCTCGAACCGGAACCACATCTCGACGGACGGCACCCAGACGCCGAGGTCGGCGTCGGCCTTCATGCGCACGTACCCGCGCTTGGTGCGGCGGAAGGCGAGCAGTTCGGGCACGAATTCATTCAGTCCGGACGAATAGAAGTCGAAGATGAGAAAGTAGGGCACTTTCGCATCGTCATACAGGGGGGGCTTCCGGCCGAGATCGACGTTCCGGGTGCTAGGCGAGGTCACTTCGATGACGAGCAGCGGCACCGCTTCCATCTCGTGTACCGGAAGCGTACCCTCGTGGGAATTCCACTCGCCTTCAAAGTGGTCGTAGACCGCCACGTCCGGCCTCATCGGCCGAATGTCTGGCTCTTCCCAATCGGTCCGATGGTCGCTGAATACCCGAAGCGTGAAGCGGTGTTGGTTTGCGATCTCGATCGCTTGACGGAGGTACGTCACGGTAACGGAGTGGGCATCGGTACACAAGAACTGGTCCTCCTCTTCCGGATGAAGGAAGTCCTCCTCAGTCAACGGAATTTGCACCCATTCCTGGCCGTCTTTGACGTACCGATACCCGATGTCGAACGGGTACTCCGGCATCGATTTGCGGTCGAACGCTTTTCGAGTCAACGTGCCCATCGCGAACCCTCGGCCCGGTTACTTCGCTTCTTCGTCCTTGAATAATTTGTACTCGATCGCATCGGCCAGCGCCAACCACGATGCCTCCACGACGTTCTCGCTGACGCCGACGGTGCCCCACACATCGGCGTGGTCGCGGCTCTCGATCACCACCCGCACCCGCGCGGCCGTGCCTTCCTTCGGGTTGACGACTCGCACCTTGTAGTCCACCAACTGCATCTCGTCGAGCCGCGGATAGTACTGCACGAGTGCTTTCCGCAGGGCCGCGTCGAGCGCGTTCACGGGGCCGTCGCCTTCGCTGACGATGTGTTCGATTCCGCCGCCGAGGCTCAGTTTGACCGTCGCCTCGGTAATCGGCTTGCCGGTCGCCCCTTGCTCGATGTTCACGCGGTAGGCCAGCCGCTCGAACCACGGCTTGTAGGTGCCCACGGCCTTCTTCACGATGATGTCGAACGACGCCTCCGCGGCCTCGAACTCGTACCCCTCGTTCTCCAGGTCTTGCACCTGATTGAGAATCTTCGCCATCGTCACTTTGTCGTGCGCGATCTGATACTTCTGTGTCTTCGACAAGATCGTGGACTGGCCCGAAAGCTCGCTCACCAAGATGCGCCGCTCGTTGCCGACGAGGGCCGGGTCGATGTGCTCGTAGCTGGTCGGGTTCTTGGCGACGGCGTGCGTGTGCATGCCGCCCTTGTGCGCGAACGCACTCTGGCCGACAAACGCCTGACTGCTGCGGAAGTTCATGTTCGCCAGTTCGTAGGCGTACCGCGACACCTCCGTGAGGCGTTGCAGGCTGCCGGGCTTCAGCACGGCGTAGTCGTACTTGATCGCGAGGTTGGCGATCACGCTGACGAGGTCCACGTTGCCACAGCGCTCGCCGAAGCCGTTCATCGTGCCCTGCACCTGCGTCGCCCCAGCCCGCACGCCGGCCAGGGTGTTCGCCACGGCCAACTCGCAGTCGTTGTGGCAGTGGATGCCGACATCCACCTTCAGTTCGCGGCGGGCGAGGGCCACGACTTCGGCGATGCGTTCGGGCATCGTGCCGCCATTCGTGTCGCACAAGATGATGCACGTGGCCCCACCCGCTTCCGCGGCCTTCAGCGTTTGCAGGGCGTACTCCGGGTTCAGCTTGTAGCCGTCGAAGAAGTGCTCCGCGTCGTAGAACACCTCCACGCCCTGACTTTTGCAATACGCCACCGAGTCGCCGATCATCTTGACGTTCTCTTCGAGCGTCGTGCCGATGATCTCCGTCACCTGGAAGGCCGACGTTTTGCCGACGATCGTCACAATCGGCGTCTTGCCTTCGAGGAGCGCCTTCAGGCCGCCGTCGGCGTCGGCCGCGATGTTCTTGCGGCGGGTCATGCCGAAGGCCACGACCTTCGCGTGCTTGAGCGGCAGTTCGCGAACCGCGCGGAAATACTCCGCGTCCTTCGGGTTCGACAGCGGATAGCCACCCTCGATGAAATCCACCCCGAGATCGTCGAGGCGGCGGGTGAGCAGAAGCTTGTCTTGCAGTGAGAAGTTCACGCCTTCGCCCTGACTGCCGTCGCGAAGGGTGGTATCGTAGATGGCCACGCGCGTCATGGGGAGAGTATCCGAGTCTGGTGTGGGAACGAAAAACCCCGAAGCGTGATGCTCCGGGGTGCGAAAGTGTTCTCGAACGCCCGAAGGTTAAGCCGTGCCGACGACGCGCACTCCCTGCGCAGCGGTAATCGCGACAGCGACAACCAGGCACAGGAGGGAATCGGTCACGGAAACTCCAGAATCGGTTCGTCTGCGGAAAATGTATCGTGATTCCGGACAAAGTCAACGCCGGCCGGGTTCGAGCCTTGCTTGTTTCGGGCGGCAACTTCCGGTATCCTCCAATCTATTCCGCGCGAGACACCCATGCCCGCCGACGACGTTGACGAAGCCCTGACACACGCCGCCGAAGCGTTGCGGCACGCCACGAAGGTGGCCGTGCTGACCGGCGCCGGCGTGTCGGCCGAGAGCGGCGTGCCGACCTTCCGCGCGTCCGACGGGTTGTGGGAGGGCCACCGCATCGAAGATGTGGCCACGCCGTCCGGCTTCGAGCGCGACCCGGCCTTGGTGTGGGCCTTCTACAACGCCCGCCGGGCCAACGTGAAGATGGTGTCCCCGAACGCCGGGCACCTCGCCCTCGCCGCGATGGAACGCCACTGGGGCGACGATTTCAGCATCGCCACGCAGAATGTCGATGGCCTCCATCAAGCCGCCGGCAGTCGGCGGGTGTTCGAGATTCACGGCAGCCTGCGACGAACTCGCTGCACCGCCTGCGGCGAGATTCTGGATCGCGGCGTGGAACCGCTGGCCGACCTACCCGAGTGCGGACCGTGCGGCGGGCGACTAAGGCCGGACATCGTCTGGTTCCACGAGAGCCTGCCGGACGACGTCTGGTGGAACGCCCAACTGGCGGCCGGCGAGTGCGATGTGCTCCTAGTCGTGGGCACGTCGGCGGTGGTCTACCCGGCCGCGAGCTTGATCCCGATTGCGAAGCGAACGAAGTCGCCCGGCGCGACGGTTATCGAGTGCAACCTGACCTGCACCGAGGCGAGTACGATGGCCGACATCGGCCTCTACGGCCCCGCCGGCGAGACACTGCCGAAACTGTGCGCGAAACTGGGAATTCAGTAGATGACCGCGAACCGACTGGACGGAAAAGTTCTCGCCGCACAGATGCGGCAGGAGATGGCGGCGGAAGTCGCCGCCCGTGTCGCGGCCGGTAAACGGCCGCCGGGGCTGGCGGCCGTCCTCGTCGGCGAGAACCCTTCGAGCCAGAGTTACGTCCGCAACAAGCGTAAGGCGTGCGACGAAATCGGCATGGCCAACTGGTTGTATCACCTGCCGGCCGATACTTCTGAACAACAACTCCTTTCCCAGATCGACGCCCTGAACGCCGACCCGGCCGTTCACGGCATCCTTGTGCAACTGCCGCTGCCGAAGCAGATTCGCGAAGAGGCCGTGATTCCCGCCGTCACACCGCTAAAGGACGTGGACTGTTTCCACCCAGATAACGTCGGCCGGCTGACGACCGGCCATCCTCGGTACTACCCGTGTACGCCGCACGGCGTCGTGCAACTGGTCGCCCGCAACGGCCTCGCGTGGGCGGGGCAGAACGTCGTCGTCCTCGGCCGGAGTAACATCGTCGGCAAGCCGCTGGCTCTGATGCTGCTGCAGAAGCCGACGAAGGCCAACCCGGCCGGCGGCGACGCAACCGTGACAGTCGCCCACACCCGGACGGCGAATCTCGCGGCCGTGTGCCGCGGGGCGGATGTACTGATCGCGGCCGTGGGGCAGCCGGGGTGTGTGACGGCCGATATGGTGAAGCCCGGAGCGGTGGTCGTGGATGTGGGCACCACGGTCGTCGAGGGCAAACTCCGCGGCGATGCCGACCCAGGCGTGGCGGCCGTGGCCGGCTGGCTTTCGCCGGTGCCCGGCGGGGTCGGGCCGATGACAATCACGATGCTCCTGTACAACACTCTGCGTGCGGCCGAACGAATCGACGGTCCCCCGAGCGAGCCAACATGAACTTGAACCTCACCGCCTTCACTCGTTACGGTCTGAACGCCCTCGGCCTGCTGGGCGTGTCGGTCGCGCTCTATTTCGGGTCGTCGATCTTCATCCCACTGACGTTGTCGGCGCTGCTCGCTGCCCTGCTGCACCCGTTGGCTTGCTGGCTGCACGCGAAGGTCCGCCTGCCGTGGTTCTTCGCCTGCTTCACGTCCATCCTCATCCTCATCCTCATGGCCGGCGTCGTCTTCTCGATTGCGGCCATTTCCATTCCGCAGTTCGTCAACCGTCTGCCGAGTACCGAGGATGGCTGGAAACAGAAGTACGAGAACCTCGCGGACAACATGAACGGCCTATTCCCCGGCCGCCTCGCGACCGTCCTGCCCCCGAAGGCCGACGATTCCAACATCTACAAAAGCATCAAGGAACTGTTCGCCCCCAAGAACGTTGCCGACACGATCAAGGAACTGATCGCCATCGGTCTGCGGCAACTCACAGAACTGCTGCTGATTCTGTTCATCGTGCTGTTCCTGCTCATGGAGGCGGAGATTCTCGCGAAGAAGGTGCGAGCCATCTTCGGCACTGGTGGCGACACGCAAGTACGTGTGACGAACGCGCTGGCCGCCATCGCCGATTCGATACGCACGTACCTGTACTGGCGGACGCTGGTGAACTTCGGCCTCGCGGTCGCCCTGGCCATCTTCTACCGCTCGCTCGGCCTCGAACAATACGCCCTGTGGGGGGTGGTCACGTTCGTGTTCACCTACGTGCCGTACATCGGCACCGTGGCGGCCGGCACCCTGCCCATCCTGGAGGCGCTCATCCTCGGGCAACCGGTGGTCGCGGCATTCATCATGATCGTGTACGGCTGCGTGGTGACATTCGAGGGGTACATCATCGTGCCGTGGGTGATGGGCCGGAGCATGGACCTGAACGCCACGACCGTGATGATCGCTTGCCTGTACTGGAACCTCGTGTGGGGCATCGCCGGACTATTCCTGGCCATGCCCCTGATGGCGATTTTGAAGGCCGTGCTGTTGCACGTCGACGGGTGGCAACCCTACGGCGACCTGCTCAGTTCGGAGGTGACAGGCGAAGGGGACCCGGCATCGGCGAAGGTGCCCGAAAGCGAAACGGTACCGAATCCCTTGAAATCCTTCGACGCAGATGCCACAATCGTGATGGACGGTTCGGCGGACAACCCCGGTGCCACCCCCACCCTCTAACGCCCGGAGGCCGCATGCGACGCCGCGATTGGGTGGGAGATTGGCCGGGCGTGCAGCGCTGGCAGGGGGTGCCTCGGCCAAGCGAGCCGGACGGCAACGAATTCGACCGCCCCGACCGCACCAAGATCGCGCTCGTGCTCGGCATCGTGTCGCTCTTGATCGGCCCGCTGGGCCTCATCGCGTGGCTGGTCGGGGCCGACTGCTTGAAGGCGATCGAACAAGGCCGCATGGACCCGACTGGCGAATCGAACGCCCGTGTCGGCCGATTGCTCGGCATTATCGCCCTGTGCATGTTCACGGTGAAGGTGAGCGTGCTGACGGTGTTGTTCACCGTCTTCTTCGACCTACCGCAACTCTGACGGGCACGAATCTCTGATAACGCGTTCACTGCGGCCATCGTGCCGTCCTCACCCCGAAGGGGTGGCAGCCCTCAGCCGTCCTTACCCCGAAGGGGTGGCAACCCTCAGCCCAGGGCTACGCCCTGGGTTCCGCCAAGTTGTTTTTGCAGCCTGAAGGGCTGCGAGCGACGGTCTAACGCGCTCGCAGCCCTTCAGGCTGCACGGTGGTGGGTCGAGTACCCAGGCGTTGCCCTGGGCTGAGGGCTGCCGCCCAGGCGGGGAGAAAGGCAGGTATCCGAGAGATCACGTCGGCTGACCCTTCAACCGCTCGACCGCCTGTTTCGCGTCCCAGTACTTCGGGTGTTCCTCGTAGGCGGTCACCGCCTCGTAGAACTTGATCGCGTTGCGGGTCTGGTTCATGCCTTCGTAACACCGGGCGATGTTGAAGAGCGTATCGGCCCCGCTCTTGGAGTAATTGCGGTAGTCGAGGAAGCAGTGGACCGCCAACTCCGGGCGGTTGAGGTCGTTCAGGTACAGGTTGCCGAGGGTGCGGGTCGCGTCGTACCAGGCGTCCTCGTCGGTCGCACCGGCCGCCTTCTGTTCGCGGATGTTCTCCAACTCGAACAGGGCCGCATCGCGGTCGCCCTGCCGCAAGAGACACCGGGCTTCCGCGAATCGCACGCCCGTGTCCTGCGGCTTCATCACCTTCGCCAGCCGCACCAGGTGCAGCGCCCATTCGAGCGAGCCAGCGTCCGCCTCCCGCTGGTCGAGGAGCAGTTTCGCCTTCCGCACGCAGTAGTCCACGTCGAAGAACTTGACGACCTTATCCTTCATTTCGCCGAGATTTTCGACGCCGACGTTGAAGTAGTACTTGTCTTTCTTCGCCAGGAAGTCGCGGTCGGTGGCGTTGTAGATCAGTCCGGCTTCGGTCATCATCAGCGCGTTGAGGATCGCGTTCGGGGCGGCCGCGTTCTTCTCGTACAGGTCGGCCAGCTTGCGATAGCCTTCGAGTTCGTTCTTGCCGCACTCCTGGTAGAGCCGCAGGTCGCCGATGGCGTTCTCGTAGTCGCCGCGGGCCTCGGCATCGGTGGACAGTTGCCGGAGCGTGGCGAAGTAAATCGCCCGCTGCTCCTCGGTGAGAGCGTTCGTCCCCGCGAGGACTCCGCTGCGCTTGACTTGTTCGAGGTAGCCGCGGGCCTCGTCGGTTCGGCCGGCGGCGGTTGCCACGTCGGCGAGCTTCTTGAAGATCGTCGGCCCCCGCTGCGGCAGACCACGGCCAGCAATGCGGAGGAAGGCCGACCCGCGGGCCTGTTGATCCGCATCCGCCTGATCGACGAGGGCGAGGCCGAGTTGTTCGACGTAGTCGTAGTTGAAGTCGGTCGGCAGGCCGGATGCAGCATCGGCCACGAATTCCGGTTCCGTCAACGACGCGTACAGGATCGCCTTCATCTCGGCCGCGTTCGCGTCGGTCGGGGCGGTGGCGTGTTGCCGTTCGGCCGCGGCAATCGCTTCCATCCGCCGGCCGGTCTTCGCCAGTTCGTCGCCGCCGAGACGCTTCACGAGTTCCGGGTGCAGCCGCAGGGCCAGGTCCCACGCCGGGAAGAGTACCCCCTGACGGACGGCCGGATCGTACACCGTCTCCGGGCTGAGCAGACGACCCAACAGCCCGGCCGCGTCGTCGAACTGCTTCGCGTGCGCCAGCGACACGACCCGCAGATAATCGACCCGTGCCCCCAGCGTCGGCGATTGCTGTTCGACGAGGGCCAGCAGGCGGTCGGCCTTCGCGCGTTCGGCCGAGGTCGGCGTGCTGCCGCCGATGAGGTACGCCGTCGCTTGATCGAGGCAGAAGCCGTAGTCGAGGTGCCTCAAGAGTTCCGCGTCGGGCGGCAACTTCGTCACATCGACCTGGTGGTGCAGGGTCAACATCCCCTGGCGGGCGAGTTCGTTCCGCGAGTCGAGCCGCAGGGCACGCTTGAACCACAAGAGTGCGTTCAGGTGGTCGCCGATCTGGAGGGCCGAGTACCCCCGCAGCGTGTGTTTGAACACCCGCAGGCCCGGCAGGATGCGCGTCGAGTAGACGAAGTAGACGATTAGCGGGGCCAGCAGGATCAGCTTCCCGGCCAGTTGTTCGAGGCCCGATTCCAGGCCGAACAGGTAGAGGCCGATGCCGAGGGCGGCACAGATGGCCGCGATCTCGACTTCCGACTCGTCAGCCTCGCCGCAGAACGTCAGCAGGTAAAAGAATGGCAGCCCTGCGAGCAAAACGATGGAGAAGTTCCGCTTGGCGATGTTGCCTTCGAGGAGCGGTTCGAGGTAATCGAGGGCGAGGTACACAAGGACCGCCCCGACGACCGCACCGAACGCGAATCGCCACAACCAGCTCTTGACCTGTTGCAGTTGGAAGAAGCCGTACCCGAGGACCGCCCCGCCGACGACGAAGTACGCCAGCCAGCCGGTGACGGGTTCGCCCGTCCGCACTTCGACCTGACTGACCAGCCCGGCCGCGAGGCCGAGTATGAGGCCGGCGTAAATCCAGTACGGGCTTTCCAGTAGCACCACGAACGGGAACGCGACCGGGTTGGCGGCCGGGCGGAACCCGCGGCGGATTTGCACCGCCGCCCCGACCAGTAACCCCAGGGCAAGACCGCCACCGGCAGACACCAGGACGACGCCGAACCGCGACCAATCGGGCGTGCTGGGCGGAAGCACGAGCGCAAGGTACGCCCAAAGGGAGAGGAAGACGCCTTTCAGCAGGTATTCGCGGAGGATCGGCGGCATGGCCAGCGGCACCAGGTCTGGGAGGGAGTGCAGTTGAGGATAGGGAAGCGGCACGACCGGAGAAAGGTGCGTCGGGGCGCGAGCCGTGCCGATTCGGTCTGCAGTCGGGCCGATCGACCGATGAAATCGGGGTGAAATTCGTTTCCCCGGCGTTTGACAAGGGGTTATAGTTTTCCTTGCTGAACGTGCGGTAGTCGCACCGTTCGCAGGGACTCTTTCACCAGTTTTGAGGATTCGGAATGACGAGCGTTCGACGTGTGCTGGTCTGCCTGAGCATCGCGGCCTTCGCGATGACGTTCGGCTCCCTGGACGCCCAGGACAAGAAGAAGGACGACAAGAAGAAAACGCCGACGGTGAAGGAGATCATGGCCAAGGTGCCGAAGGACAAGGGCCTGGTGGCGAAGCTGAGCACAGCCGCCAAGGCCGACAAGTGGGAAGACGCCCAGAAGGTCGGCACGGAACTGAAGACGTACGGGGAGGCGCTTGCCAAGAAC
>JBBQCQ010000089.1:0-9675 GCA_038318835.1 Gemmatales bacterium
ACCGCAACTTCCAGATCATGCAGGACCGCCACGCGATGTGGCTGGATCAATCGTTGTCGGCGTTGCTGCGCGACTTGGCCGACCGCGGGTTGCTGGAATCGACGCTGGTGCTGGCCGTCGGCGAGTTTGGCCGCGAGCCGAAGGTGAACGACAAGGCTGGCCGCGAACACTGGCCGGGCTGCTACTCGGCGTTGATCGCGGGCGGTGGGGTGGCCGGTGGGCGGGTGTTGGGCACGAGCGATGCGAAGGCGGCGAAGCCGGCCGACACGCCGCTGACGCCGGGCGACCTGTGTGCCACAATCAACCACGCAGTCGGGTTAACGAGCGAACAAATCGCGGGGATGGGATTGACGATGCCGGGGCGGGTGATCGAGGAATTGTTCGGGAAGACGTGAAGGCCGTTCCAGCCGGAACGGCCCGCTGCTCAGCGTTCGTTTTCGTTCGTCGGCAGGTTACCGAACAGGTCGCCGATGACCTTGCGGAGGATTTGGCCGGTGGTCATGCCGCGGCGACTGGCGGCGGCTTCCAACGCCTGAGCCTGCCAGCGGGGAAGCAACAGCGGGAGTTCCACCACTTCCATGTCCGACCGAGTCGCTTCGCCGGCCACGGGTGGCGGCGCGAACGTCGGAGTTGACATTGTTGCTAGCGTCATGTCGCACAAGTTGGTCAGCAGGATCGGGCGAAACAGGTTGTCGGCCCCGTCGTGGTTTCGAGAAACAGTCGTGGTATGGTAGCGAGACGGGCTAACGATCTCCCTCCTAAGCAAGGGCGATGCCAGGTTCGGAATTCGGAACCCACTCGGGCTGTCGGACGGCTGGTTCGCATCCATTTCGGTTCGTTTTTCTCCACCCGCTGGGCCGCGAGTTCCTGGAAGTTTTAACGCATTCTGCACAGAATCTGACGTTCGGCACCATTTTCGGGCGACGGAGAATGTATAACGATTTCCCCCCGTACCTGCCACACTCCGAATTAAGAATTGGCAATATCACTCATCTGGTGCAGATTCTCTCCTGCGCACACTGCTAGCATTTCTTGCACGGTATTTCAACGATTCCGCGGTCCAGACCGGGGAACCATCGGGATGGAATCCTCCCCCGAAACGCCTGGGCGGCAGGTGTTGCGGCTCGCACAGGGCGGGATGGCCGGGAAAATTGGGAAATCCCTTGCGAGGGGCTTTTGATCTGAAAGAATACGATTAGACTGTTTGCGCTACTCGAACGCGCGAACAACTCGACCATTCACGACAAGAGTGCTGGGTACACACGGGGGAACGGGCGATGGCCAAGCGAAAAAACCCGAAGGGATCGAATCCGCCCGGTGACAAGGACGGCGACAAGAAGAACGAGTTGCCGGAATGGCTGCGCACGGACGACTGGCTGCAAATCACTCCGCCACCGGCCGCCAAGGGGCTGCCGGAAACGCCGTCCGGCCGCATCCCCGTGGGCCTGCCGCCGTCCCGGCACGACGACCAGACCACGGACATGATTCAGCTCGACGACGACGACGCGAACGTCGAAGTCCCACCGTCCACAATGCTGTTCTCCGACCCGGACGACTCGGTCGTGCTCAGCGATGACCTGTTCTCGGCCGGCCCGCTCAGTGGCAAGCTCAAGCCGAGTTCGTCGTCGAGCCTTCGCCTGCCGAAGATCAAGGTGGACGTGCCCGACGCACTGCCGTCAGCCGAGATCGCCGACAACGACATCGACCTCGGCTCGCTGCCGGAAGTCGAGAACCCGATCACCGCCGGCCCGCCCACGTCGAGCATCCTCCTCGGCCAACCGCTCGCCCCCACGCAGCCGGCGTCCGGGTGGCTGGGCAACTCCGGGACGAAACTGCCGTCGATGCCCAACGTCGCCGCATCCTGGGGGGAACTCGACCTGCCGCCGAAGGCGGCCGAACCGCCCAAGCCCACCCTGCCGACCCCGACGGCCGAACAGCACCCCCAGAGCTGGCACCCCGGCTCCGGCGACATCGGCGTGCCGTCGATGGCCAACATCGACCTGCCACCCGACGAACAAGAGGGCGGGTCGGACATCTTCCGCGGGGCGAAGAACCCCGGCCTCGCGGCCGGTACGTACCCAGTCGAACCGATGAAGATCGCCCGGCCGAAGGCCCCCGAGGTCGCGCCGCCGGTGGCCGTCGTTCCGGTTCCGCCCGCAGAAGCGAAGATCGAAGCGACGCCGGCCACGCCGTCGCTTCAGTTGCCGTCGCTGCCCAACGTGCCGGCCGAGCCGATGAAGGGCAGTTGGCACCCGTCGTCGGGGAACGTGAATCTGCCGTCGCAGTCGGACATCGACCTGCCGCCGGACGCGATGGAAACCTCCGACGTGTTCCGCGGGGCGAAGAACCCCGGCCTCGCGCCGCCGTCGGCCACACCCGTCGTTCCCGCGAATGTCGCCCGGAAGCCGGAACCTCAGTGGCTGGATGCGACGAACTTCTCGATCATTCCCGACGCCGTGCAGCCGACCGAGCCGGCCTCCGGGTGGCTGAGTGGGGCGAGCAAGGCCGCCAAGGGCGAGCCGCCGGCGACGACCGACGTGCCCGCCGGCCTTCAGGCGACGTTCGCCGAGATCGACCTGCCGCCGGTCGCGGAACCCGAACCGTCGGACATCTTCTCGACCGCCCGACCGGCCGGGCAGCCGTCCGTGATGGGCGATTCCGGCCTGTTCACCGGGGCACAGGCTCCCGATTCGAGTTTCTTCAACGACCTGGCACAACCCGCCGCCGGTGCGTCGAGCCTGTTCACCGATGACCCGACCGAGACATCCCCGGAATCGGGCCGCGTGGACGTGGCCGCGGAGCTGAACGTCTCCCCGGTGCTGCCCGGCTCGAAGACCGACGCGGTGACGTTCGCCATGCCGACCGATGACGATAATATGTCGGGCGTGGAAGTGCTCGACACAAGCGGCATCCTCGACCCCGGCGACGCGGCTTTCGCCGGGCCGGAGTCGGCCGTGCTTTCGGCCGAGCCGATCATCGAAGACGATTCGCTGCCAGGTGCCGAGTTCGGCGACGGCATCGACTTGCTCGACGCGGAACTGGTCGATGACGACCTTGGCCGGCCCGACTTCAACATCTTCCCCGGCAGCGGGCATTCCGACTCGAACCTGCTCGGCGACCGCACCCTCGTGGATGCCGGGTTGCTCGGCCCTTCTTCGAGCGTGAACCTGGCCGACCCGAACGCGCTGTCCCGCCACCCGACGGCCGACTCGGGGCAGGCCTCGAGTATCTTCAACAAGCCCGATCAGGCGAGTGCCGGCGGCAAGATCGACCTCGACTCGATTCCGCTGATGGGGTCGTCCGACGATGGCACCATGCCGCTCGATTCGAGCCACTCGGCCGTTCTCGGAGGCCGCCTCGACGACCCGAACGCCGGCGACCTGGAAGCGTCGGTGTTCGACGTGACCATGCCGCGCGACGAGTCGGCCGACAGTGGCATGATCGACTGGTCCACCGACGCGGCCAAAGTGACCGACCGCCTGGGCGAAGCGTCGAACCGCCAACCGACGATGGACCGGACGCAGCGATCGGAGATTCCCGACGACGACGACGACGACATGCCCGTGACGCCGAGGCCCGCGGCCCGCAAGGCCGAGGTGAAACGGCCGGTCTCGCGGCCCGACATCGACCTCGGCGACGAATCGCCAAAGGCAAAGGGGAAAGGCGGCTTGCTGATCGGCGCGCTGAGCCTGCTCGCCGGGGCCGGCATCGGAGCCGGGGGGATGTTCCTCGCCGGCGGTTCGGGCGACACCGGCCCGAAGCCGGACCCGGCAGCCCTGGCCGCGGTGCAAACGAAATTGACCGCCGCCGAGCAGACCGCCGCCGAGTTGCAGAAGAAGGCCGACGAGAACGAGACCGCGTTGAAGGCGGCCGCTGCCGCCGTCGCCCCGGCCGTGGAGGAAGCGAAGACCGCGACCGCCGCGAAGATGAAACTCGAAGCCGACCTGGCGGCCGCCAAGAAGAAGGCCGACGACGACCTGGCGGCGGCCGCGAAGAAGGCCGAGGACGATCTCGCGTTCACCAAGAAGAAGGCCGACGACCTGGAAGCCGACAAGACGAAGCTACTCGCCGACGCGAAGAAGGCCGCGGCCGACGCCGTCACCCTGATGGCGGCCGTCACAGCCGCGAAGGACGACGTGACGACGAAGGGCAAGGAACTCGACGCCGCCAAGCTCGCCGCCGACGCCGTCGCCGCGAAGTTGAAGGCCGCCGATGCGACCCTCGACCCGGTCATCGACAAGCTGAAGGCCGCCAAGCTGATCGACGAGAAGGCCGACCGCGAGAAGGCGATTGCGGCTTTGCCGGAGGCGTTGAAGAAGGCGAACCTCGTCACCGGCGAGGGGGACACAGCCAAGATGGCGAAGGAACTGTCCGACGTTCGCGACCTGCTGAAGAAAGAAAAGGCCGACGCGGACAAGCTCTTGAAGGCGTCCGAAGAGAAGCTGACGATGGCCCAGAAGGACGCCGAGAAGCAACTGGCCGATGCGAAGCTCACCGCCGAGAAGTCGATGGCCGACCTGCAAAAGAAGGTGGACACCGCCGACGTGCGGATCAAGGATGAAGTGAAGACCGCCGTCGCCGCTGCCACGAAGGAAGCCGAGGCGAAGATCGCGAAGGCTCAGGAGCAGGCAGCCGAGCAACAGAAACTCGCGGCCGCGGAAGTGCAGCAGGCGAAGCTCGCGCGAGCGGCCGATGCGAAGGCGTTCGATGAGAAGATGGCCGGCCTGACCGAGCAGTTCCAGAAGCAACTGACGGCCGCCAAGAGTGGGGCCGTGGTGCCGTTGACCGACGCCGGCGTGGCGAAGGCCGCCGGAGCCGCGACGGCGTTCGACGCCGGCACAACGGCGTACTTCGCCGGCCGCTACACCGACGCGGAGCGATCGTTCGCGACCGCCACCCAGGCCGACGCGGCCGACGCCCGCTACTGGTACTTCCTCGGCCTGAGCCGCTACGCTCAGGGGAACACCGGCGCGGCCGATGCCGCCTTCAAGACCGGGGCCGACTGGGAGAGCCGCGGCAAGCCCGGCCGCCGCGGTGTGGCCACGGCACTCGAAAGCATCCAGGGACCCGCCCGCCGGGCACTGGAAGCAGCGAGACCGTGAGTGTGAGCCGCGGAGCGGCGGCAGTCGTTAGTCAGGGGTGGAGCGCAACCCCCTGAAATCGCCCCGCCACGGTCGGCCGGTCACGTCGGGGGACGTTCACCGCGGTCGGTTCTCCAGCCGTACCAGCGACCCCTTCGCGTCCTGCACCACGAGGCTTTCAGTTGGGCCGGTGGCGATCGTCTTCAGCACGCCGACCGCGTCTGGGGTTCCGATCAGTTCGAGCAGATGAACCGCCCGCAGCGGTCGCATGTCGCGTCGGACGAGCAGTTTTTCCAACCGTCGGCGGGCCTCGACGGAATCCGTCGCCGCGAGCGTTTGCCGCATCACGGCCTCCGCTCGCCACCCACCTTTCGCCAGACCTTTCGTGGCCGCTTCCCGCACGGCGAACGCCGGCGCGTCGAGTTCTGACAACCATCGCGTGTAGTTCGCCTGGTCGGCCGCCGTCGGCAACTGCGTGACCTCCCGCGCGAACGCTACCGCCTCGGCCGGCCGCGTGGCCAGATGATACACCGCCTGCCGGGCCGTCGCCGGTTTGTCGGCCATCTCGCGGAGCCGTTGCGGCATGTCTTCGCCGCGGGCCACCGCCGGCCGGTTCCACGCCCCGCCGGTCACGTCGTGGCCGAGCACCTGCGAGTGCGACTCGTCGCCGCCGTGGGAGAAAAATAGCGTCCGGCCGTCGGGCGAAAAGACCAGGACGCGACCCTGAAGGCCGTGAGTGATTCGGGCGAGTTCCTGACCGGAGTAGGTCTCGAACACGCGAATGCTCCCACTCAGACCCGCCACCGCGAATGATCGGCCGTCTCGCGAATACGCGAACCAGGAGGTCTCCGCGCGACCCAGGGCGTTTTGATCGCCCGCGCACGTACTGAGCAAAGTTCCCTCGCGGGCCGAGTAGATGTGAAATTCCGGCACCAGATCGGGGCCGAACACCACCCGGCCGACCAGCCCCGTTTCGCTCACGAACGAGGGATTGTCGGCCGTGTTCTCCAAGACGAGGCGATCCTTCTGCGCGGTCAAATCGCGGAACCGGATCGCGTGCTTCTGGCCTTGCGTGACCAGGCCCGCGGCGTCGGCCGTGAAGCCGAGCGGTTCGCCGGGCACGCGGTCGACCTCACCGCCGTCAGCGACGGCCCAAACTGCGGTGTCCTGCTGCCCCGCGACGGCCACGCGGTCGCCGCGGTTCGAAACGACTGCCCGTGCGGCCCGCGGCACGGCCGGCTTCTCCCAGAGCGTCTTGCCGGTGTTGGGGTCCACGAGCGTCGGTTTGCGATCGAGTACCGCGAACAGGCCGTGCCGTGTGAAGGCGACCGTGGTGGCATCGACTTCGGGAAGAGGCAGTTCGCGGAGCAGGCCGAGCGTCTTCGCGTCCCAGATGCGTAGTGGTGTGCCACCGCCGGAGGCTTCGTTCGTGGTCAGCAGCTTCGACCCGTCCGGCGAGAACTGCACTCGCACGCGGCCGGGCACGATCCGCCCGCCGTTCGCGGGCCGGGGGAACGGCGTTTGAAACTGGCCGACGCTCGCCCCGGTAACGGCGTCCCACACGTAGATGGTCGGCCGGCCGAACATGGCCGTCGCGGCCTGCGTGCCGTCGGGCGAGAAGGCCACCTCCCACACGGCCGCCGAGTGGCCGAGCAGCGCGGTCGGCTGTCGGCCGGTGGCGAGTTCGTATACCATCGGCCGACTCGGGTACGCCACCGCGACATGCTTGCCGTCGGGCGAAATCTGCACGTTGCCGACCCAACCCCAACCCGGCTCGACGGCGAACGTCTTCGCCCCGGTGGTTGCGTTCCAACCGCGCAGGTACGCCCCATCGCCGGCCACGAGCGTCTTGCCGTCGGGCGTGAACCGCAGTCGGTGCGGCGCTTCGGCGAACCATTCGACCGCCTCGACGACCCGCAGTTTCTGGCGGGTCTTCACGTCCCACAGTTCGATGGGGCCGGGCCGTCGGCCGTCGTCGGTTTCCCGCGCGGATGCCGTTGCCAGGGTGGTGCCATCGGCGGTGAGGGCCACGGATGTGTACGCAATGTCCTTCGGCGGATCGAGCTTCCACAGGCCGGTGGCCGTCTGCACGACAATGCCATCGCCGAGCAGGGCGAAGACCTTCGCGGCAGCCGCCTTCGCGAACCGCCGCACATCGATCTCGCCCTCGATTCGCACATCCGCGGTCTTGCCATCGAGCCACGCCACGGTCGTGCCGCGAGAGCCGACGACGGCAAGGGCGGTGCAATCGTCGGCCGGCACGACGGTTTCCGTTCCGCTGAACGCTCGCACCAGGACTTCGCCGCCGTTCCGCACATCGAGGAGGCGGACTTTGCCGTTGCGTTCTTCGGACCGGCCCAGGCAAAGGATGGTCTTCCCGTCGGGGCATGGGTACAGGGTGTCGTTCGCACCCGCGGCATTCGCGAGAACGCCCTTGCCGGTCGCAATGTCCCAGAGGTTCCATTGTTGATTCGAGAACACCATCACTGCGCGACTGTCCGGCGAGAAGCCGACGGCCTTGCACACGTCGCCGGTCATCGTCGTCGTCATCGCGAGCGAACCGAACGTGACGACCGGTGGTGGGCCGACCGGAGGCGTTGTCACAATATCGTCGTTTGGAAGTAATTGCCCGAACGCTGACCGCCCCGCGACGAACAGCACCATTGATAGAAGGACGCGACCCACCACGGCGACTCCCCCATTTGGTGACCGAACCCTACGCCTGAACGGTTCGGGCGAAAGCCCGCGGACGAACGTCCGTGGGCACTGTCAGCCGCACGGACGGTCGTCCGCGGGCTTCGCCCCAAATTCCAATTCCACGAACTCGAACAGCCCGACGCGGTACCCGTCGGCGTCCCGCACGAACGCCTCGCGGTAGCCTTCGTTACTGACGATGGGCGGGCGGTCCGGCACCACGCCGTGCCCGGCCAGTCGGGCCAGTTCGCCGTCCAGGTCGGCCACGCGGAAGTGCAGCGTCACGCCGCCGCCGACTCCGCCGACCTTCAGGGCCAGGCGACCGCCGTCACACTCCAACAGGGCGAAGCCGGTCGCCTCGTCGAGTAACTTCAGCACCAGGCCCAAAACATCGCGGTACCACGCCACCGCTGCGGGCAGGTTCCGCACCGCGAGTTCCGTCATGAAGAGTGTCACGAGAACAGCCGGAAACCTTTCCCGCCCTTGCTGCCGCCGACTTCGCGGAACAGCACGCCCTCGCGGCGGAACTGCCACACGGCCGCGTAGAGCGCGATGGCCACGCACACCGTCAGCCCGCCGAGCACGGGGCCGAACATCACCCACGGGACCGCGTCATTCGACACGGCGAGCAGCTTCTGCTGCAACATCATCGCCCCGGTGACCGGGATGAGCGCGTTGCCGACGTCGAGTTCCTTGCCCGGCACCATGCTCCAGAACGCCAGGGGCATTGTCACCATAATCAGCGGCACGAGGTAGTATTGGCCCTCCTTCGTGCTCCGGGCGAACACGCCGAGGGCCAGGCAAACGGCGCTGAAAAGCATGGCCATCGGGAAGCCGATCGCCACGCACCCGAGCAGGCCGAACTTGTTCACGACCTTGTGGCCGAGCAACAATTCCACGACCGAGCACGCGATCGTGAGCCAGATGACGTTCCAGACGACCGACGCGAACGAATAGAGCGTGACGGCGATGAACTTGCCGAAGACAATCTCGCTGCGGTCGGCCGGGCTGATAAGCAGCGTCTCCATGGTGCCGCGTTCCTTCTCGCCGGCGGTCAGATCGACGGCCGGTTGGATCGCCCCGGCGACCAGCCACATCAGGAGTATGAATGGCAGCACTTTCGCCAGGTTGTCGAGGATTTCGCTCGCGGCCTTTTCGGGGGTGCTCTTCTTCGACGCCGGGTCGTCGATCGTGAGAACCTGATCGAAGTCCTTCGGCAGGTTCAGCTTCGCGAATCGCTCCTCGCGGAGCTTGGCGGCCCACCCCTCGACGACCCGCCGGAGCCGCCGCGACGCGAGCTTCGACTTCTCCTCCCCCTCGCGGTGCTCGATGGTCAGCACCGGCTTCTTGTTCGCCGCCACCTGCCCGACGAAGTCGTCCGGCACCGTCAGCAGCACGTCCACCGTCTTGTCCCGCAGGGCCGCAGGGCCGTCGGCCGCCAGCACACTCACGGCCCGCAGGGGCGAAACGATCAGGTCAGCGTCGTCGCCGCCCATCAGCCCGTCGGCCGACTTTGCCTTCCGTTCCGGCTCGACGAACTGTTCGTCCTGCACGAGAGGCGGTGCGCTGGGCAGGTGCTCGCCGCCGATGACGCCGACACGGATGATTTGCTCGGCCGTCAGCCGGATCATGAGCAGCCCGGCGGCCCCGAACAGCGGGTACAAGATGACCGGCAGGACGAACACCATGAACACGCTCCGCCGGTCGCGGAGCAGGTCGCGGATTTCGCGGAAGGCAATCAGTCGCACGACCGACGTTCGCATGGCGTGGCCCGTCAGGGAATGGCTTCCTCTGTTGTATCGGCCGAGCGACTGGGAGACGTGGAACGTGCGGGACGTATTCTTGGCGAGCCGAGCACGGTGAGGTGCTCGGCTCGCCAAGACAGTCGACCTACTTCTTT
>JBBQCQ010000090.1:0-9673 GCA_038318835.1 Gemmatales bacterium
CTTGCCGCGAAGGCCGACGGGCCGGCGGTGTACCATCGGTTCGATTCGCACTGGACCGACCCCGGCGCGTACGCCGCGTGTCGCGAACTCGCGCGGGCGGCGGGCCAACCGTTCCAGGAACCTGTGGGGTTCGCGGCGCACACCGTGCCGGCCGACGAACGCGACCTGGCCCAGGCTCTCGGGCGGACGGCGGACGTTGGGGTGGAACAAGTCGTGCGACTCGACGACCGCACACCGCCGGCGGAACGGCCGACCGACTCGCTCGCGACCCTCATGGAACCGCACGAGGACCGGCTGAAGAACCTGGTGCCGCACCTGACGGAATCCGGCCGCGGCGTCAACCGGGCGGTAATGTTGCACGACTCGTTCGGCTCGCGGCTGCAACGACTGATGGCGGGCGACTATCGCCGGTTGGCGGCCGTGGGCACCTATGGCTTCCCGACGAACTTAATCGAAGCCGAGCAGCCGGACGTGGTGATTCAGGTGATCGTCGCGCGGGCGTTGCCCTTTGTTCCGCCGGCCCGACTTCCGAAGATGACGCCATGACGTGGTGCGTTCAAGACTTTGCCGGCGTGCCGGTGGCGGTGTTCGAGCCATCGGCCGCACGGTTCACCGTGTTGTTCCTCCACGACCTCGGTGACGGCCCGCCGATGGCGGACGCCGAACTCACGTCCGCCCTCGCGGAGCATAACCTCGCGTGTCTCGCACCGACCGGCGGCGAATCGTGGTGGTCCGACCGCCCCGGCCCGCCGTTCGCGGTGTCGGCCGAGCAATTTCTGCTCACACTCGCCCCTTCCCCGATGGCCGCGTTTGGCGTCGGCGTCGGTGGGCAAGCGGCCGTTCGCCTCGGCTTGAAGCACCCCGACCGCTTCCCCGTCGTGGCCGGGTGGGACTCGGCCTTCGACTTCCACGACCGCCACGGCCACGGCACGTCGCTCGACGCGCTCTATGGTCGCAAAGAGCAAGCCCGCCAGGACACGGCCGTGCTGCACGTTCGCCAGCACCACTTCCCCGGCCACATCTGGTTCGGCTGTTCGCCGGACTCGGAGTGGCACCGCGGCAACGACCGCCTGCACGAGAAGCTGTCGGCCGTCGGCGTGCCGCACACCTTCGAGAATGCGGAAGTCGAACGACCGTTCGCGACGATGCTGGCGTTCGCGGTCGAATCGCTGGCGAAGCAGTCGCGGCGACTCTTGTAGCTTCATCGAACCTTCACGCGCCGGCCCTTCGCCTGATCCGTAGGATGCGACACCATGACCCCGTCGCGTCGCGCTTTCGTCCGCGGACTGATGCTGTGCCCGCTCGCGGCCGTCGGGTGCATCGGTGAGCACACGCCGATTCGCGTCCGGGCCGGGGGGGCCACGTTCGTCGATCTCATCATGCAGGCGTGGGCCCGCGAGTACCGCCGCGAGAAGCGGACCGAGATCGACTACATCAAGAGCGGATCGGGTAAGGGAATCTCGGATGTGATCGCGCACACCATCGACTTCGGCTGCACCGACGCCCCGATGACACGCAAAGAACGCGATGCGGCACGGGCCGATGGCGGCGACGTGCTGCACATTCCGGTCACGATGGGGGCCGTGGCCGTCGTCTTCAACGCCCCCGGTGTGGAAACGCTCACGCTGACCGGCCCGGTCCTCGCGGACATCTACCTGCGGGCGATCACGCGGTGGGACGACCCGGCGATTGCCACCCTCAACCCCGGCGTGCCGTTGCCGGCCGCGGACATCGTGCCGGTGCGGCGGGCTGAGTCGAGCGGCACCACCGGCGTCTTCTCGGAGTATCTGGCGAAGGTCAGCCCGACGTTCCGGGAGGCCGTCGGCCCCGCGAAGGAGATGCGGCTTCGCGGCGGCACCGGCCAGTCGGGCAACGACGGCGTGGCCGGGTTCGTCAAGAACAACCCCGGTGCGATCGGGTACGTCGAGTTGACCTACGCGACCCGCAACGGCATCCCGGTCGCGGCCCTGATGAATCGAGCTGGCCGCGCGACCGTGCCAACGGCCGAGGGCGTGACGGCCGCCGCGACGACCGCAACGGCAACGCCGCCAATGGCCGAGCCGTACACGCTGTACGACCTGACTGCATCGCTGACCGATGCCGACGGGCCAACCGCGTACCCGATCGTCGGCGTGAGCTACGCGATCCTGTTCGGGCACCAACCGCCGGACAAGGGGCCGGCCGTCGTAGACTTCCTGAAGTGGGTCGTGACCGCCGGCCAGATCTTCGCCCGCGACCTGCACTACGCCCCGCTGCCAGAGGCGTGGGCGAAGAAAGCCTGGGCGAAGCTCGACGGCGTGACGTTCGGAAATAGATAGCCGCCAGTTTACCGGCGGTCTTCGTAAAACCGCCGGTAAACCGGCGGCTATATCAGGCGGATTCGCCCATGCCCTCTCTCCGACCCGCCGCCCGTGTTGGCGACATGCTGTTCCGCCTGCTGTGCCAGTCGGCGGGGCTGTTCGTGGTCGGCCTGGCCCTCGCCCTCGTCGGCGTGCTGCTCTGGCAGGCCCGGCCGTTCCTGTTCGAGGCGAACGCGAGCGAACTTGTCACCAGTACCGACTGGAACCCCAGCCGCGGGCATTACGGCGGGCTGGTGTTCCTTTATGGCACGCTCGCCACGTCGCTGATTGCCATGCTCGTGGCCGTGCCGCTTGGCGTGGGGGCGGCCGCATATTTGTCCGAAATCGCCACCGGCCGATTGCAGTCGGTGTGCGCGTTCCTGCTGGAACTGCTCGCGGCCATCCCCAGCGTGGTGTACGGCTTCTGGGGTCTTGAGTTCCTCGCCCGGCACGGCACACGGCCGCTGTTCGAGTTCCTGGGGTTGCCGAACGCCGCCGCCGGGCAGGGAATCCTCGCGGCCGGGCTGGTGCTGGCGGTCATGGTGCTGCCGTACATCACGGCGGTCAGCTTCGACGTGTGCCGTGCGGTGCCGTCGTCGCAGCGGGAAGGGGCACTCGCCCTCGGTGCGACGCGCTGGCAGACGATCTGGCGGGTCGTGCTGCCCTACGCGCGGCCCGGCATCATCGCCGCGTGCTTCCTCGCACTCGGCCGGGCCGTCGGCGAGACGATGGCCGTGACGATGGTCATCGGCAACGCCCAGGACGTGCAGTTCTCGCTCGCCGGCACCGGCGACGCCATCCCGAGCGCCATCGCGAAGATGTTGCCCGAAACCGCATACTCGGACGGTGTGAAGCGCGGCGCGCTCGTGTCGCTCGGCTTGCTGTTGCTGGTCCTCACGCTCGTTATGAACGTCTCGGCCCGGCTGCTCATCCGCTGGCTGACGAAGCCGCGAACGGCGGTCGCCCGCCCCACCGAGATCGTTGCCGGTTCGCACGACTCCGGCCGCCTACCGACGCCGGCCCCCCTGTCGCCGGAGAAGGCCGCGGCCGCACGGCGGCGCGTGTTGCGCATCGACGCCGTCATGCGGCGGGTGCTGGCCCTGTGCCAACTCGTCACCATCATCCCGCTGTTCCTCATCCTGGGGTACATCACTTATCAGGGTGCGGCGGGGGTGGACTGGGCGTTTTTCACCCGCGAACCCGACGGCGGCGGCCTCGGCCACGCCATCGCCGGCAGCCTGATGCTCGTGGCGCTGGCCACCGTGTTCGCGGTGCCCGTCGGCGTGTTCGCGGCTGTGCTGCTGTCCGAGTATCGCACTAGCCGCATCGTACCAACGGTGCGGTTCATCGCGGAACTCCTCGGCGGCGTGCCGTCCATCGTCATCGGCGTGTTCGCCTACGCGGTGCTCGTGTCGCCGTTGTGGGCTGATCGGCCGTGGGGCTATTCCGCGTGGGCCGGGGCGTTCGCGCTCGGCATCATCATGCTGCCGGTCGTTATCCGTGCGTCCGAAGAAGCGATGCGACTGGTGCCGAACGGCCTTCGCGAAGCGAGTTACGCCCTCGGTGCGACACGGTGGCAGACCGTCCTGCGAGTCATTATCCCGGCTGCCCTGCCGGCGATCCTCACGGGCGTGCTGTTGGCCATCGGCCGCATTGCCGGCGAGACGGCCCCGCTGCTGCTGACCGCCTACGGGTCGAACTACTGGCCGCGAACGCCGGGCGAGCCGACGCCGTTTTTGCCGTACTACATCTTCAACTACTCGAAGCAGCCCGACGGCTCGGACGAAATCCGCCTGGCGTGGGCGGCCGCCTTCGTGCTGCTGACGCTAGTGATGCTGCTGAACATCGTCACCCGCCTCGCGGCGGGCAAACGCATGGTGGCGGCGTAAACTCTCCCCATGTTCTGGCGACTCTTCCTCACATACCTGACGCTCGTCGTTGCCGCCGTCGGGCTGGTTGGCCTCGTTACACTCCGGCTGACGGAGGGTGACGACATCTTCTACCGCCTGTCGCAAGCCGTTGTCGTCACGGGCGTCGTCATCGTACTGCTCTCGGTCATCCCGGCCTACGTGCTTGCCCGACGGTTCACGCAGCCGCTCCACGAACTGGCCGAAGGCGCGAAGCGACTGGCCGACGGCGACCTGGGGTTGAAGATTCACACGGACGCCGGGCACGAGTTCGTCGCGCTCGCCCGCTCCTTCAACGACATGAGCAAGAAGCTCGCCGGCACCTTCGCCCTGCTCGCCCATGACCGCGAACAACTCCGCACGATCCTTTCCGGCATGGTCGAGGGCGTGGTCGCGTTCGATGGCGAGCAACAGGTGCTCTTCGCCAACGAGCGGGCCGGCGTGCTCCTCGGCTTCGACACAGACGCGGCCATCGGGCGGAAGCTTTGGGAAGTCGCCCGGCAGCGAGCCGTGCAGGAGATCGTCGAGAAGGCGCTCAGCGGCGGGCCGCACCGCGAGGAACTCGATTGCACCGGCCCCGATGTGCGGCGGCTGGCGGCTTACGTGTCGCGGCTGCCCGATACGGACGGGGCAGTCATGGTGCTGCACGACATCACCGACCTGCGACGGCTCGAACGCCTGCGGCAAGATTTCGTTGCGAACGTGTCGCACGAACTGAAGACGCCGCTGGCTGTGATTCAATCGAACATCGAAGCCCTGCAAGATGGGGCCGCCGATGATCCCGTCACCCGCGGGCCGTTCCTGGAGCGGGTCAAGCACGAGGCCGACCGCCTCGACGCGCTCATTCAGGACTTGCTGCGGCTGGCGAAGATCGAATCGGGCGAACAACCGCTCGAACTCGGCCGCGTGCCACTCGATGCGGCCATCGCCGAGTGCCTGGAACGGCAGGCGACGCGGGCCGAGGCGAAGTCGATGGCCATGATCGAAGTGCCGCCGAAGACGGCCACGAAGGACGTGGCCGCGTATGCCGACGATGACGCCGTCGGGGCGATTCTCGATAACCTCGTGGACAACGCGATCAAGTACACGCCGAGCGGCGGCAAGATCACGGTTCGCTGGGCCGCCACCGATCGACACGTGCAAATCGAAGTCGAAGACTCCGGCATCGGCATCGCCGAGGCCGACCTCGGCCGCGTGTTCGAGCGGTTCTATCGGGCCGACCGTGCCCGCAACCGCGCCGCCGGCGGCACCGGGTTGGGCCTGGCCATCGTCAAACACCTCGTGCAATCGTTGCACGGCCAGGTGAACGTGTCGAGCGTGCTCGGCAAGGGCACGACGTTCAAGGTGACGCTGCCACGGGCGATGTGACGTTTTGCATTTTTTCGTTCTTCCGTTTTGAACTGATCCTGTAATTCAAAACGGAAGAACTTCAAACGCAAAACGAAGAACCCGATGCCCGAACCCTTCACTTATGCCTTGCTCGCCGCGTCCGCGTTCCTGGCGGGGGCGATCAACTCCGTCGCCGGCGGCGGCACGCTGCTCACCTTCCCGACGCTGCTCGGCACTGGCATCCCCGACACCGTCGCCAACGCCACCAGCACGCTCGCCCTGTTCCCCGGCTCGTTCGCCGGGTCGTGGGGCTACCGCCGCGAACTGCGGAGCGTGCGGACGTTCGTCCTCCGAATGCTCCCGGTCAGCGTCGTGGGCGGCCTTATCGGCGCGCTCCTCCTCGTCTGGTTCCCGAACGTCTTCAAGGTCATCGTGCCGTGGCTGATCCTCACGGCGGCCGTACTGTTCCTGCTCCAGCCGATGCTCAACCGTTACGTTCGCAAGCACCAGCAAGAACACGGGAAGGCCAGCACGTCCGTGACCGTTGGCGTGATGGCGTTCCAGTTCCTGGTCGCGGTGTACGGCGGCTACTTCGGCGCGGGCATCGGCATCCTCATGCTTACGGCCCTCAGCTTCATGCACGTCGGCGACATCCACCACATGAACGCCGTGAAGACGTTCCTGGCCGCGATGATCAATTGTGTGTCGGTGATTGTCTTTATCGTGAAGGGAATGATCCACTGGGAGTACGCCGCGGTGATGTGCGTGTCGGCCGTCGCCGGCGGCTATCTCGGTGCGCACTTCGGCCGCAAACTGCCGGCGAAGTACGTCCGTTGGACAGTTATCGCTATCGGCTTCAGCCTCTCGGCATACTACTTCGGGAAAAAGTAACGGCCACGCTGGAACCGGCCTTTCCTGGCCCTTTAAGGCCGGTTATTTCAAAGTGCGCTTTTGGCTTGATCGAGCTGGTTGAAATGGCTGGCCCTACAAGGCCGGAAAGCCAACGCGAAGAAGCCCGACCGACGGCCGGGCTTCTTGATGGCCTACGATTTGGCGGGCTACTTGATTTCGACGATGTCGGGCTTCGTGCTGGCGACGATGGCCACGAGTTCGTCGATCTCGGCCTTGCCGACCTTGTTCTTCACCAGCGTCGCGACCAGGTCGGCAGCCAGGGCCGCGAACTCGGCCTCGGTGATCTTCATGCCCTTGTGCGATTCCTTCATTGTGCGGCCGGTGTACTTGAGCGGGCCACCGGTGGCCTCGGAGATCATCTCCACAAGCAGCTTTTCCAACTTCTTCACGCCGGCGTCATCGAGCTTGTAGTCGCCGTTGCGTAAGAAGTTCACCTTCGGGTCGGTCGCCGCCACGCCGACGAAGTCGTGGACGACGGCTTCGACCGCCTTCTGGCCGCCGAGGCGGTCCCAGAGGGGTTTCTTCGGCGATAGTTCCGCCTGGGCACTATTGAGCGCATTCCGGAGGGTGAACGCGGCATCGGAGGTCTTCTGCGTCTTGGCCGTGGCGAGCGCGTCCTTGATGGCCTTCGCGGTGTCCGGCCGGTAGTCGAGCACGCCGCCGAGGGCCGTCAGCGACCCCTGATACAGTCGCAGGCAGCCCTCGACGTTGCCGCCGTTGTACAACTCCACCCCTTCCTTGACCGTCTCGTAGATCAGCGTGGCGATCTTCTTGTCCATGTCCGCCATCGTCTTGTCGGCCGCCGGTTTGTCCTGTCCGTAGGCCGGAACTGCTACCAAAAAGAGCATGGCACCAATCCAGGCTGTCAAAATGTGTCGCATGATTTGGCCTCACCTCTGAAGGAAATTCCGACCCCTTGATCTACGATCGCTCGGCCGGAATCGTCGCCGACGCGAGCGGAATTCATCGCTTGTACAACAAATTGAGGAAGTTGTACACGGGATAATTGCCACAGACCCCCTGTTTTGCATAAAATCGCCGCGTGGCCACTTCTCCTCACGGGTGGGCTTGCCATGGTCGAGTCCGATTGCGATGTCCTACACCGGGTGGCCGAGCGAGATCGTTCCGCCTTTGTCGATTTTTACGACAGGTACTCGGCACGGGTATTTGGCCTATTGTTACACCTGCTACGAAACCGGACGGACGCCGAGGACGTATTACAAGAGGCGTTCTGGCAGGTGTGGCGGCAGGCCGACCGTTTTGACTCGCGACGCGCGTCGGCCGAATCGTGGGTGCTGATGATCGCCCGTTCGCGGGCGGTGGACCGACTCCGCAAGCGGCGCGAAACGGTCACAGACACCATCCCCGAAGTGCCGAGTGATAGTAAGCCCGACATCAACCTCGCGCGGGAAGATGACGCAATCCAGGTGACTTCGGCACTGAGTGTGCTGCCTCCGGATCAGCAGGAGCCGATCCGGCTGGCGTTCTTCGAGGGGTTAACCCACGAACAGATCGCCCGCCATCTGAATATTCCGTTGGGAACCGTAAAAACGCGGATCCGACTAGGATTTCTCCGCCTCAGGGAACGCCTGACGACGGGGGTAAGTGAATAACCATGAGCGACGAAATACTCGATCTGTTCGCCCCGGATGAACTCGCGGACCTCGATGCGGCCATTTTGGCCCTCACCGCCGAGATTCCGGCCGTCGAACCTCCACCGCTGGTCCGGCAGCAGTTGTTCGACCGACTGACGCTGGCTCCGCCGCAGAACCCCAGCCTCGAACAACTCCGCGACGCCGCCGAGCAGTTGCCGGCGTTGCAGTTCTCCTTCCGTGAGGAAGCGATCTTCCAGTTCTCGCACATGCCCGGCGTCACCGCTCGGCTGTTGCACCTGGACGCGGAAGCGAAACGGTTCTCGGCCATCGTGAAGATGGAACCCGGCAGCCGCATTCCGCCGCACCACCATGACGGGCTGGAAGAGTGCCTGGTGCTCGAAGGCGAACTGATCCTGGGCACCGTGCGAATGCGGCCCGGCGACTACCAGTGGGCCGAGGATGGCAGCGACCACGTCGAACAGTGGACCGACATCGGGGCCACCGTGCTAATCTCGGGGCCGACCTCGCTGCTGGCGGGGTAGTTGAAATTGAGGGGATCGCAGGCCCACCCGTCGCGACGACGGGTGGGCATTTTCGTTTCTATCGCTTCGGTTCCTCGAACTTCAGCGGGTCGAGTTCCAGTATCGGGCCTTTGATCTCGACCGGGAAACCCTTCGCGCCGTCCTTGCCTTTGTGGTAGCCACGCTCGTGCCGGTACACGATGCGGTACTTGCCGACCGGGGCGTTCGCGATCTCGAAGTTCCCGTCGGCATCGGTCAGCGCAAAGTACGGGTGGTCGAAGATCATCAGGCTGCCGGCCATCCACGGGTGAATGTTGCACGCGAAGCCCGCCGGGTTCCGCTGAAGGGCCAGCGACCGCGACGTGAAGTTGCCGCCGGCCGCGAGCGTCTGGTTGAACTCGAGCGTGTCCGAACTGAACTTCACGTTGTGCGGGATCGGCGAGCTGTTCTTGAATTTGATCGTGTCCCCTTCGCGGGCCGCCAACACTCGCGGCACGAACTGGCAGCACGGCTGATCGACTTCGTGCTCCTTCGCCTTCGGCTTCAGCAAGTTGGGGTGAATCTCGGCCGCCTTGAACTTCGCATCGCGGTCGTCGTCATCGGGCCGCAGGTAGACCCACACGTTCTTCAGGCCGCCGGTCTTCTGGCTCACGATCAACTCGTCCGACGCCAGCGGCCCCTTGCTCAGGCAGTGTTCCTTGTCGGTCGATACGGTCACGGCCGCGGCGGCGGGCGGTTGGCCCGGCCACACCACGCGGCCCTTCACCGTCGCCCACTTCGCGTTCACGGCCGGGGCGGCGATCAGTTGCCGCGGCCCCGGTTCGGGTTTCGGCTTCTCCTCGCCGTTCGTCACCGCCACGCCGATGCCGCCCGCGGCTGCCACGCCGACCAGAGCGGCCCCGATTTTCCAGATGCTCGAACTCATGCGTAAACCCTCGTGAACCAGGGGAAGCAGATGAGGGCCGACATCCGCACCCGCGTGAACGCCGACGGCTACCGCGATGGTACTGCCGGCCAACGCCGGCGGAACGGAGACGATCGCGAAGAACGCCCCGCTGCCGAGCGTGACC
>JBBQCQ010000091.1:0-9573 GCA_038318835.1 Gemmatales bacterium
TACGCCTTCAGCGTGGCGTGCGTCGGGTTCGCGCTCACGCGGTTCGCCACGGCGATCCTGCCCGACGAACCCGTCGGCACGCGCCGCTGGTGGAGCGCCCGAACAGGCCCGTTCACGGTGGCCGTCGGCGCGATCGGCTACACGCTCTCCCGTGGGCAGGTGAACCTTTTCGTCGTGGCGATGGTAGCGGGACTATTCGCCGCCCACGTGCGTGGCAAGCGGTTCACGGCCGGTCTCTGGCTCGGGGCCGCGATCTGCGTGAAGGTCATCCCCGCGTTCCTCGGCCTGTACTTCCTGCTGAAGCGCGACGCCCGCGGCGTGGCGGGAACCATCGCGGCCCTCGTCGTCGGCCTCGGGGTCATTCCCGCGGCGGTCTGGGGCGTGCCAGGGATGATCGACTTGAACCGCCAGATGCTCACGGCCGTGCTGGAACCCGGCACCACCGGCCGCGGCGACCAGACGCGGGCGGAAGAACTGACGAACGCCACGTCCACCGACAGTCAGTCGTTCCAGGCCGCGATTCACAATCTGCTGCACCCGGACCCGAAAACGCGACCGAAGGCCGTCGCCCCGGAAACGCGGCTCGCCCATTGGCTCGTCGGCGGTCTGCTCACGCTTGGCGTGATCCTGGCCGCCCGCAAGCGGGACGACACGCCGGCGAACGACCTGCTCTTGCTCGGCTCGCTGGGCGTGCTGATGCTGCACCTGACGCCGGTGAGCCACATGCACTATTACGCCTTCGCGCTGCCACTGGTCTGCGGCGTCTGGCACAAGAGCGTGGCCGACCGGCCCGGCCGCCTCGTGCCGGCTCGTGGAACGCTCGCGGTGCTGATCGCCTGGGGCATTCTCTCGGCCGCACCGCTGTTTCCGGGGCCGGTGTTCGACCTGCTGCGGGCCGACGGCCTCGGCCTGTTCGCCTCGCTGACGCTGCTGACGTTCGCGGCCGTGCAACTGCGGCGGAAGGCCGCAGCGCCGGCGGTGGAAGTGGAAGTGCCGATGCGTCGAGCGGCGTGACCGCTCAAGCCATTTCGGACGACGCGGGATTATGAATGAAATACCCTCGGGGGCGGGTGGGTTGTGGCATGCTTTGCGGTGCGAGTCGAGCCCGGAGTGCGGCCGGCATATCGGGCGAACCTCGGGACCACTTCCGCCCCGGCACCGTCTGCTCGACGCCGGTTACGGCCTTGGCCAGTTGAACGAGTTGCTCGTCGGTCAAACTCGCCATCGAGGTCTCAACGCTCACCTTGAGCGCGTGGGCCAATCTTGCGGCGTAGGCATCGGGATTGTTCGTGCTGTCCCCCAGCGGGGCGTAATCGTGCATGGCGCTCCGAATGGACCGTTTCCCGTAGTTTCGCATCCACGACACGACGGCCTTGAAGCCGACATCCTCGTTCGGAAAAATGGAGAACGGATGGTCCTTGAGGTGCCACTGGTCATCTTTACCTTTTTGACGAATCTTGACGTGGAGGCGCTTGCCGGGGATGGACCCGTACTTCTCGCCGTTGACGATGTTCCCGGGGTTGCAGCAGACCCACGCGATCGTGCCCCCGGTCCGCACCTCGTTTTCGTACACGACCGACGCGACCAGCCCCCCGGCGTGCTGGATCGGGTCGCCGACCCCGTAGGCGACGTCCCCCAGTTGCAAGAAGTAATCCAGGGCCTCGGCCGTGAGGGGAACGGTTTCCTTGGCGGACCGACGCTCGCCCGTCGTCCGACGGGGGTTCATGGGAACGTCCCACTCGTCCGTCGTCTTGTCGCCCCAGGTGATCGTCATCACCCCGTTGCCGATCTTCCAAACGCCCGACACCTTCACGTGAACGAACGGATCCTCTCTCGTGACCGTCCCCTTCTGCGAGAACCGGTACACCAGGACTAAATTCTTGACGTAGACGGCCCATGTCAGGTCTGGCATCGTATACAGCATGGCGGGAGTACCTCGGAGGCAGGGACGGGTTGGATTCGCCATCCTGGAATACGCAGTGGGGAGCGAGACCGCGTCAAGATTTTTCGAAAAACTTTGCCCCGCCGTCCCGAACGCTGAAGATGATCGCATCCTATTCGTCCGCATTGGCCCCGTCGTCCATCTAACGGAGTGGGCCTAACTTCCCAGCCATTCTTCGTTCGACCAGTCCTCCAGCACCGTCGGGGCCATGCCGGCGAGGTCGCCGCGGACGAGCGAGATCGCCAGCGTGTTCGCCCGCTGCACGATCGGGTCGAGCCTCCGCCGGCCGACCGCCTCGAAGAACTGCACGCACTCGGTTTGCTGTTGCTGGTTCGTGACGTTCACCTCGAACCGCAGGTAGGCCCGGCCGTTCTTCGCCGCGGAGCGGATCGCGTCCCAGTAGCTCAGCGCGTGGGGCAGCCACGCCGGCGGGTCGGGGTACTTCTTCCCGGCTGCGAGCATCTCGGCAATCCAGACACGCAGCACTTCCCCCCGACACCAGAACCCAGCCGCGTGAAACTCGATGAAACAGGTCATTTCACGGCCCCCGACTGAAAATTCTAGCACAACACTCACGACCGCGAACAGTGAGCCGACTGGGGGTCAGCGTCACGAAAGGGGGTGGGGGATTTGTTCCGTGTTTGGGATTTCGACGCCAACGGCGTCGTTCTGTTAGCCCAGGGTTGAGGGCATTTCGCCCAACACCCTGGGAACGGGGGGCGAAACGGATTTCGACACCAACGGTGTCGTTCCTTCCCCGCCGTGAACGACACCGTTGGTGTCGGGTGTTGTTGCCTCGTGTCCCTGGGGTGTCGCTCGTAAAGCCTCGCTGAACCCCAGGCTAGAAGAACGACACCGTTGGCGTCGAAGAAGGGGCTGCGCAAATCGCCGATTCCGGCCGCATCGGCCGCGATCGTCCGCTAAACTGTCACTTGCCAATCGGGCCGGTTCCCGAATCGCGAGATGTGCCCGCCATGCAACCGTTAACGTTCGCGTGTCCGAAGTGTGGTCGCCGCATGGGCGTGGGGCTGGAGCTCACCGGCCGGCAGGTCCGCTGCCCGCACTGTCGGCAAGTCGTGGTCGCGCCGACCAACCTGCCGGCGAAGCCGGTGGCCGCGCTCGAGACGCCGGCCGTCACCCGCACCGCCACGCCGCCGGAAGCGTTCTCGCTCTCCTCCGAAGGCGAAATCCCGCTGCCGAAGTTCGCCCCGCCGGAACGCCGCGAGGGGGCGGAAAGCATCTTCGGCGACTCCGAACACGAAGACGATAGCGTCTTCGCCGCCCCGACCGCCCAGCAGCGGCCGTTCCTCGATCTGCCGAGTTCGGCCGATCTGCCCCAGCAGCCGTCCGGCTCGATCGACTTCAACGCAGCCACCGCCGAACGGCAGTCGATGCCACCGACCGACGCGCTGGAGTCCGGCGACATCCCACGGCCGATCCTCGGCCCAGCCACACCGTTCATTCCGAAGGACCTATCGCAACCAGACTTCGCGCTGCTTCCGAAGCTCGAATCGCACCGGCCCGCCCCGGCGGCTCAACCGGCCGTGCCGATGATCTTCGTGCCCCCGGCCGAGGTTCCCGACCCGTGGTCGAAGCTCAGCCGCCCGCCGGCCGCATCGCCCCTGCCGGTGGCGTCGGCCCCCGCCTCGGGTCGCGGTCTCGCGGCTCTGCCTGCCCCCGCCGGTCGCGGCACGCTGTTCTGGTTGCTGGTCAGCTACGCGGCGGCCGTCACGCTGTTCGCCGCGTGGGGCTGGACCCGCAGCAAGGGACCGCACCCGCTCTCGATCATCCCCGACTTCTTCGGCCAGTACCGCGGCGGCGACCCGAAGAAGGTGTCCGCCCTGCCCGTGGACGCGGCCCAGCCGATCCCGGCCGAACTGCGGGTGAAGCTCGGCGAGAAACTGGTGATCGGCGAACTGGAGTTCGAGCCGCTGGCCGTGGAGGAACGCCACACGAAGTGGGAAGTACGGGGCGAGGGGGGCCGCCCGCGGGACGTGGAATGCCTGGTGCTGAAGGCCCGCGTGCGGAACCTGTCGCAATCGCACGCCTTCTGCCCGCTGGACCCGGCATACAACCGCTTCGCGTCGGCCGACGCCCCATCACCGCTCTCGGCCGTGGTCGTGGGTGGCGAGCGATTTCTCGGCGGGCCGATCCCGTGGCCCTTCGTGCAGGGCACCCGCGAGTTCATCGTCGGCCAGGAGCAAGACGATCAACCGTTGGAACCCGGCCGCGACCGCACGACGGTCCTCGCGTCCATCGACGGCGAACGAGGCGCGAAACTCCGCGACGCCGTGCGTTTGGCGAAGGGCTTGGTGCTGTGGCAGGTCCACGTCCGCCGCGGGTTCATCCGCTATCAGGGCGAGGACGTATCCGTCGGTGCCCTCATCGGCGTCGAGTTCACCGCGAACCAGGTGAAGCAACTGGACACATCCGGCAAGTCGGGGTGATGGCACCGAGAACCGAGATACAAACTTCGGTTCCTTCGCGACAAGCCCGCAGTGTGAGCAAGGGGAAGTAGTCCTTGCCCTTGCTCACACTGCGGGCTTGTAAAATGATCGGTACTCAAACACCCACAAGCGGTCGGAAGAACCGACACGTCGGGCCAGAATCATCACAAAGCCGACCGGATTATTCCCGGTCGGTTTGATTATTGCTGGATAAGAACGGCAATCCGCGGACCATGGAACGATCCATATCACCCAAACGATCCAAGATATACAGATATCCTAATCGCAATAATTCGACAGTTGTTTCTTTACCAATAGATCCTTTTGCGTAGGATCACCGTCGTACCTGTGGATTCGCTCCGTTTCCATCTGTTTGACACTTGCCCGGTGTTACCCGCTCTCTCACACCAGGAGTTCTTCATGTCACGTCGTAATTCGAAGTCGGGACGCCCGGCGAAAACAGCCCGGAAACTGCCTCGGCCGCTCGCTACGTTGGAACTCCTGGAAGGGCGGGAAGTGCCGGCGGTGGCATTCGCGCTGAGCGGCACGAACTTACTGGCATTCGATACGGCGAACCCCACGACCACGGCGACCACCGCCATCACCGGCGTGACCCCCGGCGAAACGCTCGTCGGCATCGACTTCCGCCCGCAGAACGGCCAACTGTACGGCCTGGGTGTCGATGCGGCAGCAGACACCGCGACCCTCTACGCCATCTCGCCGCGGACTGGCTTCGCGGCCGTTGTCGGTGCGGCTCCGAGTAAGATCGCGTTCACAACGGACAACATCACCGTCGTCGATCTGCCCGACCCCGCGACGGTCGGCTATGGTTTCGACTTCAACCCGGCCGTGGACCGCATTCGCGTCGTGGCCGGCAACCTGAATTTCCGCGCCAACCCGAACACTGGCAGTCCGGTCGATGGGGACAATACCGGTCTGACCACGGGCGTGAACCCCGGTACGAACCCCGATGGTGCGATCGCGGTCGGGACCACGACCGTCGATGATGCGGCGTACACGAACAACTCCGCGAACAACGGCAACATCACCACGCTCTACACGCTCGACTCCGCCAGCGATTCGCTGTATATCCAGAACCCGGCGAACGTGGGCACGGAAATCCTGGTCCAGCAAGTGACCCTCGGCGGGACCAAGCTCGACTTCACGAACAACAACGGCTTCGACATCCCGGCGGGCGTCAACGCGCCGGCGTCGAATATGCCCGTCACGACCGGCACGGCGTTCGCCGTGTTGACGGTGGGCGGCACGACGGGCCTGTACAGCATCAATCTGGTCAACGCCCAGGCCACGCTCATCGGGAACGTCGGCACGGGGATGACGGCCGTCACCGACCTCGCGATCAGCAACGACTACAGCGGCTTTCCGGCCCTCGCCCTCGATGCCGTGGGTGGGAACCTTCTGCGATACAACACGGCCACGCCGGGCACGGTGACGACGCAGGCTCTGGCGGTCGGCAGCCTCGTGGCCGGCGAAACGCTGGTCGGCATCGACTACCGCCCGCAGACGGGCCAGCTCTACGGCCTCGGCATCGACACCACGGCCGACACCGGCTCGCTGTACCTCATCGACCCGCAGTTGGGGACGCTCACAGTCGTCGGCACGGCGAGCAAGATCGCTTATGTCGATGCGATGGGCAACCCGGTCGATCTCCCCGACCCGGCGACCGCCGGCTACGGGTTCGACTTTAACCCGACCGTGGATCGCATCCGCATCACGACCAGCACCGGGCTGAATGCTCGTGCGAATCCGATTACCGGCGGGCCGGTGGACGGCGACGCCGTGGCCGCCGGCATCAACCCCGACGGCGCGATCAGTGGCCTGCCGATGGGTTCGACGGGCGTCTCGTCGGCGGCGTACACGAACTCCTTCGGCCAGGCTCTGACCGGCCCGGCGACGACGCTGTACACCCTCGACGCGGCCAGCAAATCGCTGTTCATCCAGAACCCGGCCAACAACGGCCCGCAGACGGCCCAACTGCCCGTGACGGTCGGCGGCGCGCCGCTCAACTTCACGAACGTGACCGGCTTCGACATCCCGGCCGGGGTGTTCGTCTCGAAGTCGAACGACCCGCAGACGGCGGCCCAGGGCGGGCGGGGCTTCGCGGCCCTGACGGTCGGCGGAACCTCGAACCTGTACAGCATTAACCTGGCGACCGGGGCCGCGACCCTGGTCGGGGCCATCGGCGCGGGCACGACCCCGGCGGCAGGCTTCACTTTGGCCGATGCGCCGGCGGGGACGGTGAGCCTGTCCAGCCCGACGCTCTTCGTCACCGAGAACGGCGGCACACTCACGATCACGGCCACCCGGACCAACGGCACGAATGGGTCGGTGAGTGTCACCGTCAACGCAACCGGCGGCACCGCCGTCGCGGGGACCGACTTCAGCGGCACGCCGCTGACGCTCACCTTCGCCGACGGAGCAGCCACCGCAACAGGCACGATCACGATCATCGATAACGCCCTGGCGGGCGGCAACAAGACCATCACGCTGGCCCTGGCCAGCCCGACCAACGGGGCGGTGCTGGGCACGGCCACGACCGCCACGGCCACCATCATCGACGACGAAGGCGCGCCGGCCATCACCGCGGGCACCGCTTATGCGCTGAGCAACAACTCACTCATCGCGTTCGACCCGCTCAACCCGGCCGCCGCCAACGCCCCAGTGCCCGTCACGGGCCTTGCCGCGACCGACACCCTGGTGGGCATCGACTTCCGCCCGCAGAACGGCCAGCTCTACGGCCTCGGGTACAACGGCACAACCGGCACCGTTCAGCTTTACCTCATTAGCGTGCAGACGGGCTTCGCCACCGCGGTCGGCACGTCCGGCAGCTACGTGGACGGCTCGGGCACTCCGGCTCGCGTCGGCGTCGATGCAACTACGTCGTTCGGGTTCGACTTCAACCCGACCGTGGACCGCATCCGCGTTGTCACCAGCAACGGCCAAGACTTCCGCATGAACCCGAACAACGGGGCGTTCGTCGATGGCGACCTCGGCGGCGCGGCCGGTAGCGTGACCGGGCTGAACATGGATGGAGCGATCAAGGTCGGCGCCACCAGCGTGGACGGGGCGGCGTACACCAACAGTGCCCCGAACACGACCGTCACGACGCTGTACACGATCGACGCCACCACGGGCCGCATCTTCATCCAGACCCCGCCGAACACCGGCACCCAGAGCAGCGGTTTGCCGATCACCTTCAACGGCATGCCGCTGGTCTTCACCGCGGCCAGTGGGTTCGACATCCAACCGGGTGTCAACGCCGTGGCGAGCAATGCCCCGGCCGCCGGGTCGGCTCTGGCCATCCTCACCGTGGGCGGCACGGCGAACGTGTACGCCATCAACCTGACGACTGGGGCGGCCACGCTCTTCGGCCCCGTCGGCAGCGGAACGGCCCCCGTCAATGGGTTGGCCATTCAGGGCAGTGCCGTCGCGGGCGGTCGGCCGGCCATCGGCTTGAACGCGACCGGGACGGGCCTGATCCGCTTCAACACCGCAACGCCAACGACCACGACGAATGTCACCATCACCGGCATCACCGCCGGCGAAACGCTGGTCGGAATCGACTTCCGCCCGCAGACGGGCCAGCTCTACGGCCTCGGCATCGGCAGCACGGCCGACACCGGCACGCTGTACGTCATCGACCCGCAAACCGGGGCGGCGACCGTCGTCGGCACGGCCGGCCAGATCGCTTATGTCGATGCGATGGGCAACCCGGTCGATCTCCCCGACCCGGCGACCGCCGGCTACGGGTTCGACTTCAACCCGACCGTGGACCGTATCCGCATCACGACCAGCACCGGGCTGAATGCTCGTGCGAATCCGATTACCGGCGGGCCAGTGGACGGCGACGCCGTGGCCGCCGGCATCAACCCCGACGGCGCGATCAGTGGCCTGCCGATGGGTTCGACGGGCGTCTCGTCGGCGGCGTACACGAACTCCTTCGGCCAGAGCCTGACCGGCGGCGTGACCACGCTGTACACCCTCGACGCGGCCAGTGACTCGCTGTTCATCCAGAACCCGGCGAACGGCGGCGCGCAAACCAAGCAACTCGCGGTCACGGTGGGCGGAGCGGCTCTCAATTTCACCGACGTGAGTGGCTTCGACATCTCCGGTAACGTCCGCATCACGGCCTCGAACTCGGTGGCCGCGGGCATTGGCTACGCCGCCCTCACGGTCGGCGGGACCACCCACCTGTACAGCATCAACCTGGCCACCGGCGAGGCGACCGACCTCGGTCTTGTCGGCATGGGCAGCACGGGCCTGGCCGGTCTCGCCGTGGGCGAAGCCGCGACGGGGACGATCTCCTTCACCTCGGCGACCTTCACGCAATCGGAAGCGGGCCCGACGGCTGCTCTGACCCTCACTCGGTCGAACGGCATGGGCACGGTCTCGGTGACAGTGACGTTCTCGGCCGGTACGGCCGGGGGTGCCGACTACACCACGACGCCGATTACCGTGACCTTCGCCGAGGGCCAGACCACGGCGACGGTTTCCGTTCCGATCACCGAAGACACGATCTTCGAAGGCGACGAGACCTTCACCGCGACCTTGACCGCACCGACCAACGGGGCAGTCATCGGGGCCATTGCCTCGACGGTGGTGACGATCACCGACAACGAAACGGCTCCGGTGATCTCGATTAACTCCGTCACCGCCGCGGAAACCAACGGGGGGACGACGGCGTTCACGTTTACGGTCAGCCTGTCGAACGCAAGCTCGACGCCGGTCACGGTGCTGGTGAACACCGCCGACGGCACGGCCACGGCCGGCAGCGACTACGTGGCCCTGACCGGGCTAACGCTCACATTCGCCCCCGGCGAAACGACGAAGACCGTCACCGTGCTCGTCAACGGCGACACCATCAGCGAGGCCAACGAGACGTTCTCCGTGGTGCTGTCGGCCCCGACGGGCGGCACAATCGCGACGGGTGCGGGCACCGGCACCGGGACCATCACGAACGACGACGACGTGCCCTCGGTCAATATCGACAGCATCGCGAAGGTCGAAGGGGACTCCGGCACGACGGCGTTCGTCTTCACCCTCAGCCTCAAGGGCACGACCGCACAAGCCGTCACGGTGACGGTGAACACGGCCAACAACTCCGCCACGGCCGGCAGCGACTACATGGCCCTGGTCGGCCAGACGATCACGTTCGCTCCCGGC
>JBBQCQ010000092.1:0-9572 GCA_038318835.1 Gemmatales bacterium
GACGCCGCGGCCTTGGAGCGTTTGCACGGTTGTCGTGCCGAGCAGCGTGAAGCCGAGGGCACGTTCCGCCGGGGCGAGGACGCGACCGAAGTAGTTCTCGAACTTCGCCAGCGGTTGGCCCATCACGAAGACGCGGTCGCCTGGCAGCACCTGGTAGTTCGTGCAGGTGTTCCCGCGGCGGGTGATCCCCTTCCAATCAACCGGCAGAATCTGGTCCGCGACGCCAGCCGGGGCCGGGCGGGCCACCCAGACTCGCTTCGACGACACGGCCGAGAGGCCGCCGATTTGCGAGATCGCGTCCAGCACCGTCTCGTTGCCGGTGGACGGCAAGCGGACGACTTGCTCGCCGCTGCCGGCGAAGTCGGTGATGACGTAGTACCACTTGCTGTTGTACGAGTACACGTCCACGCTCACTTCGGGCCGGTAGAGGTACTTCGAGAGGTGTTGCTCGACGGCCGCCTTCGCCTGGGGTAGGGTCATGCCGGCGACGTACACGCTACCATAGACGCCCAGACCCACAGTGCCGTCGGGCCGCACGAGGTGCTGGCCGGCAATCTGCTGCACGCCACGGCCGGACGAGGCCAGCGAGACGCTCACGGAGATCGTCTTGAAGATCTTCCGCAGGTCTGCGGTCATCTTCTTCTCGATGTCCTTGGTCGTCAGGTCGCTGACCTGATGCTTGCCGCCGTAGGTTTCGCCGAGGTTGATCGTACCATCCGGCTCGACCGGGTAGATGCCCTTGATCGGTTCTTCCTTGTCGTCGTCCTTGCCGATGAGCAACAGCGCATCGAGCGGTTGCACCACGTAGGGCGGCAGCGGGATGGTGCGGGTCGATTCGATCAGTAGAATATCCGGCGACTCGACCGTGTAGGTCGGGTGCGTGACCTTGTTCAGTTCCTTCGGCAGTTGCAAGTCGGGCACCGGCTCCGCGGTCTGGGACCTTTTCGGTGCCGATTGGCAACCGAACCCACCCGCTGTCAGGCCGACCGTCGCGAGCGTCCACAGGACTGTTTTGACACACCGGGACCGGAACATTCCTTGTTCCTCCAAATTGCGACGGTAACGGGACCGGCCGCACATCACCCGAACAGGGCGCACGTGCGACCGCTTCAACCATGCTTGCCCGATTTATCGTCATTTCTGGCTCTTCGGTACAATCAAACTAATCGTCTCTTTCGTTCGAGGCAGAAATGAGTACAATTCCCACCAATCCAGTCGGCGAGAAGTCCCCGCCGGCTCAAAGAGTAAGCTAGACTCCAGAAAATCGTGCTCCGACTAAGGGTTTACACTTTTACCGAGTGTAGGTTCACCGTTGGAAAATCCTTCGTTTGTCCGGAAAGTCGTCAAAATCCGCACAGACGAGCGGATCGCTGGGATTATGATTTTTCATGCGGAAGTCGTTGCCCCGTATGGATTTCTGGACTGAGAAGTGTTGAACAGGCGTGAGATTATTTGTTGGGCATCAGACATGCGTTTCACCGAGTCGGGATCGTTGCGCATGTACCGGAACGATGCGAATGACAGTGGCGTGTGGTGGTGCGGCCTCTCGACGGCCGTGCCGGCTGACTTCGCGAATTCACGAGTATTGCCAGGAGCCGCGTAATGCGACGATCCCCCGAAGGTGAGCAAAGTAGCGCCGCGTTAGCCCCGTATTCGGCTCCGACCTACTCGGTTCCCGGAGGTGCCTACGCGGCCGGTCCCGTGCCGTTGCCTCCGATGAGCGGGGGCCGTAACGTGCCCACGTTCATGGGCTTGCTCAATGCCCTGAAGCGGCGGTGGGTGCTGGCCAGCTTCCTCGGCCTGCTAGTCGCGGCGGCCGCCGCCGTCGCCCTCTGGATTGCCGCCCCCCAGGGCAAGCACCAGGTGAAGGCACTGCTGGAAATTCTGCCTGAGAACTTCGGCCCGAACCAGCAGAGCGACAACAACAGCGAGAATTTCAAGAGCAACCAGATGGTGCTCATCAAGACGCGGACCATCCTCAACCGCGTCGTGCAGGACGAGAAGCTGAAGGACACGCAACTGGTCAAGGGGGCCGACGACCCGGCCAAGGTCATCGAAGACATGCTGCGACTGCGGTGGGAAGCCCCCGACCTGATGGCCGTGGTGATGAACGGCGACCGGCCGGAAGAACTCAAGGTCGTGCTCGACATCTTGTGCGAGACGTTCAGGAAGGAATCCAGCGCGAAGGAGAAGTTGAAGCGGCAAAAGGACAAGGACATGCTCGTCGAGGCCCGCGACAAGAACCAGCGGGACATCGACAACATCATGAAGCAGGGCAAAATTCGGGGCGGCATGAACATGCCCGTCACGCCGGAGCAGGCCAACGAGACGATCAAGGATCTGAACGAGCAAATCCGCAAGAATCGGGTCGCCAAGGAAGATGCCGAGATCAAACTGGCCGCCCTGGATAAGCAGACCAAGGCCGGGGAGGCCGAACTGGCGAGCTTGGTGACCAAGAAGTATTCAGACGAAGAAATCGAAGCCGCTTTGCTCCGCGAAAAGGACACGACGATCCTGGGATTGCAGGCCGACCTGGAAATTGCCCAGGCGCGGTTGAAAGAGCGGCAGAAAATCTACAAGGACCCCGAGTCGCCGCGGTTGCTGGAAGCGCAAGCGGACATTAAAGCCATCATCGACCGGCGGGCCGAGAACACCAGCCAGCAGCGGGCCGACGTCGAGAAGCGATTGCGGGCCGATCGCCGCGAAAGGATCGAAGAAGCCCTGCGATTGCGGGCCGACGAACGGACGGTCGCGCAGTCGAACATGAGCAAATACGCCGCAACGCTCTCGAAACTCCAAGAAGACGTGGAAGTTCAAAACCGCAACGGTGCGGACGTGTTTAAGCAGTTCCGCGAACTTCAACCGAAGATCGAAGAAGTGCAACGGCTCGAAGGGCAGATCCGCCTTCAGGAATTGTGGCTGAGTTCCAGTGGCCGGATCGACGTCCGTGAGAAGGCCCAGATCGCGTACAACCACAACCAACGCCAGAAGATGCTGTACAGCGGCATGGTTGGCATCGTGGCGTTCCTCATCGTGCTCACGCTCGTCGCCTTCCTGGAGTGGCGGACCCGCCGGGTGGACGGCGTCGATCAGGTCGTCAACGAAATCGGCTTGAGGGTCATCGGCACCATCCCCGCCTTCCCGTCGCGGCAGAGCATCAAGACCGGCGAGGCTGACGCCAACCAGAACTGGCGGTTCATCCTGAATGAATCCGTCAACAGTACCCGCACCATGCTCCTGCACACGGCCAAGACGCAGAACATGCAGGTCATCATGGTCACGAGTGCCATGCAGGGCGAAGGCAAAACCTCGCTGTCCAGCCAACTCGCCACCAGCATGGCGACGGCCGGCCTGCGGACGCTGATCGTAGACTGCGACCTGCGGAACCCGTCGATGCACCGCCTGTTCGACTTGCCACTAGCCCCAGGTTGCTCGGAAATTCTCCTGTCGGAACTCGACGTGAGCGACGCCGTGCAGCCGACCACGGTGCCCAACCTCTGGGTTATTTCGGCCGGGCAGTGTTCCAACCGCGTGATTGCCGCGCTGGCGCAAGGCCACCAACTGGAATCGCTCTTCAACCGCCTCCGTGGGCAGTTCGACTTTATCGTGGTCGATTCTTGTCCGGTGCTGCCGGTGGCCGACTCGCTGCTCATCGGCCAGCACGTCGATGGCGTGCTGATCTCGATCCGGCAAGACATCAGCCAACTGCCGAAGGTGCTCGATGCTTCCGACCGGCTGAGCCTGCTGAACATCCCGCTGCTCGGAGCGGTGGTCAACGGCATCAAGACCGACATCCACGCCTACGGCTACAACTACGTCAAGCAACTGCCAGCGTGAGAAAGTCGGTCGGCCTTGCCGAGGCCGACCCGTTCCCGCCGACAGGTAACATTCGCGATGGGATGAAGGTTTCATCGCGAGGAAGGCAGTTGGCCTCGGCATGGTCGACCTACCAGGAGCGAGAACAGATGCGGGCAGCGGTGATCGGAATCGCGGTGGTCGTCCTCGGCGGGGCGGGCTGGCTGGAGGTGCGGAACAGCTCGCACCGGGCCGATGCTGGCATGGTCGCGGCCGTACAAGAGAAACTCGACGCGATCCCACTGGTCGTCGGCGACTGGACGGGCGAGAAGCAGGATTACGAGGCCAAACAACTCGACCGCACCGGGGCGTTTGCTGCGGCACAGCGGGTGTATCGCAACGCGAAGACGAACGACGCCGTCTCGGTGCTCGTCCTCGCGGGGCCGGCCACCGACATCGGCGCGCACGACCCGAACCGCTGCTACGCTGGGGCGGGGTATCGCCCGGTCGGTTCGCAACAGCGGCGGGAATTCGAGCCGGAGACGGGCAATCGGTGTTCGTACTGGACGGCCCGCTTCGATACCGACACCTTCCCGGCCGTGTCGCTCCAAGTGAACTGGACGTGGAGCCTCGACGGCGTATGGACCGCGGCCGAGGATGCCCGGTACGAGTTCGGCCGTCAGCCGGTGCTGTACAAGCTGTACGTCTCGCGCCGTCTGAACGCTCTGGCCGGCGGGGCACGCTCCGCGGCCGACCCGACCGAAGCGTTCCTGGCCGAGTTCTTCCCGGCCGTGCAGGTCGTACTGCAAGCGAAGTGACCCCGTCGATTGGACCCCCTGATTTGTTTGAGGATGCCCATGGCATTGACGCCACAATTCGAACCGATGCGATCGCCCGTGCCCGAGTCTTCTTCCGCGTCCGACTGGCCGGCCGTCGAGTTCGACATGGTCGTGGCCGTGCAGATCGACCCCGTGCCGTCGTGGTATTCTGCCGCGAAGCCGGTGTTTGACTGGTGCTTTGCCCTGATGCTGCTCGTGCCCGCGCTGCCGCTCATCGGCCTGTGCTGGGTGGCCGTTCGCCTGACCTCGGCCGGCCCCGGCTTCTATGTGCAATCCCGCCTCGGTCGCAACGGCCGCGAGTACCCGATCATCAAGCTCCGCACGATGGCCCACAACGCCGAGCAAAAGACCGACGGGGCGAAGTGGTCCACCAAGGGGGATATGCGTATCACCCGCCTCGGCGCGTTCCTTCGCAAGACGCACTTCGACGAACTGCCGCAACTGTTCAACGTGCTATTGGGCCAGATGAGCCTCGTCGGCCCGCGGCCGGAGCGGAAGACGATCATCGACAAGCTCGACCTGGAAAAGCACGTCCCCGGCTATCGCCACCGCCTGCTCGTGAGGCCGGGCGTGACCGGCCTCGCGCAAGTGCAACTGGCCGCTGATGAGGACATCACCAGCGTCAAGCACAAGGTCGTGTACGACCTGTACTACATCGAGAACTACACCCTGTGGCTCGATCTGCGACTGATGCTCTGCACGGGGTTCAAGGCCGCCGGACTGAAGCCGCGGTTGGCTCAGCGGATCTTCTGGCTGCCGCACCGCGACACCGTCGCTGAGGTGTTCCAGAGCAACCTCACGCCGTCGCCGCTGGAGCAAAGCTCCAACCTGCAACCCGTCTGATACGCGAAGGTTCGATGCCCCCGCGCCTGTTGTACCTGACCCATCGCGTGCCGTTTCCCCCGGACAAGGGGGACCGCATCCGCAACTATCACCTGCTGCGGCAACTCGCCCGCTCGTTCCGCGTGAGCCTCGGCTGCCTCGCGGACGAACCCGTGAACGACGACACCCGCACCGAACTCGCCGGCCTGTGCGAACGGGTCGCCCTCGTGCCGCAGGCGCGGGTCGGCCGACTCGCGGGGGCCGGGCGATCGTTCCTGAGCGGCCGCAGTCTGTCCGAGGGGGCGTTCGCCAGCCGGAGCCTCGCCCGCATCGTCGAGGGGTGGCACGCGGAGTCGCCGTTCGCTGCGACCGTCGTGTCGGCGACGAGCCTGGTGCCGTATGTGCGCCGGCCGGCATTCGCCGCGGTGCCCGCGTTCGTGGACGTGGTGGACGTCGATAGCCGGAAGTGGGAGGACTTCTCCGCCACGGCTCGCTTCCCGAAGTCGGTGCTGTTCCGCCTCGAAGGATCGCGTGTGCGAAAGCTCGAAGCGGCCCTGCCGACGTGGGCCGCAGCCGCGTCGCTGGTCAGCCGGGCGGAAGCCGACATCTTCGAGGAAGTCGCTGGCCCCGGTACGGCGACTGTCGCGACCAACGGCGTGGACCTCGACTACTTTCAACCGGCCCGCGGCGAAACCAAGCCGGCGGCGGCATTCGTGGGCGCGCTCGACTACCTGCCGAACGTGGACGCGGCTGTGTGGTTCGCCCGCGAAGTGTGGCCGACGATTCACGCCGCCCGACCCGACGCCGAGTTCTGGCTGATCGGCCGCAAGCCAACGGCCGAGGTTCGCGAACTTGCCGAGTTCCTGGGCGTGAAGCTTATCGGCCAGGTGCCCGACGTGCGGCCGCATCTGGCCAAAGCCGCCGTTGCGGTCGTGCCGATGCGCCTGTCCCGCGGCCTTCAAAACAAGGTGCTCGAAGCCCTGGCGATGGGCAAGGCGACCGTCGTCGCGCCGCCGGCCCTCGCGGCCCTGAAGGCCGAACCGGGCCGGCACGTGCTGAAGGCAACGACCCCGCAAGAGTGGGCCGCGGCCGTGCTGATGCTGCTCAGCGACGCCGACGCCCGCGAGCGGTTGGGCCGCGAGGGGCGAGCCTTCGTCGAGGAGCACCACCACTGGGACCGCTGCCTGCAACCGCTAGTCGCGAAGATCGCGGCGGCGTGCGAATCGAAGACACCACAGGCAGTGGAAGTTTAATTCATGACCGCGACCCTCGATCAACCCCGTACTCGCCCCCACCGCATCGTGCGTCCGCCGGTCGTCTTCGACACCCGCGTCGTCACCGGATCGGGCGGCGGGCCGGATAAGACCATCCTCAACTCGCCGCGGTTCCTCGAACCGCTCGGCTACTCGATGCTGTGCGGCTACCTGCACCCGCCCGGCGACCCTGGGTACGCCGAGATCGTTCGCAAGGCGGATCGGTATCGCGCGCCGCTCATCTCCATCCCTGACCGCGGGCCGTGGGACTGGCGAGTGGTGTCCGGCCTCGTGGCGGCGTGCAAGCGCGAGCGCGTCGATATCTGGCACGGCCACGACTACAAGACGAACGCCCTAGGCCTGTTGCTCAAGCGGTTCTGGCCGATGCGACTGGTGACGACCGTGCACGGGTGGGTGCACCACACGGCCCGCACGCCGATGTACTACCGCGTGGACAAGTTCTGCCTGCCGCGGTACGAGAAGGTGATTTGCGTCTCCGACGATCTCGTGGCCGAGTGCGTGCGGGCCGGTGTGCCCGCGAAGAAGTGCGTGCTGCTGGAGAACGCCATCGACACGCAGGAGTACACACGCCACCTGGCCCCCGATCAGGCGAAGGCGAAGCTCGGCCTGCCGGAGGAGCGGTTCGTCGTCGGGGCCGTCGGCCGACTGGAACCGGAGAAGGGCTTCGACATTCTGATTCGCGCGACCGCCGACCTGGTGCAGCGGGGGCTGGATGTCGGCCTGCTGATCGTCGGCGAAGGCGGCGACCGGCCGCGGTTGGAAGCCATCGTCGGCGAACTCGGCCTCCGCGACCGCGTGAAGCTCCCCGGCTGGCAGTCGGACGTGCGAACCTCGTACGAGGCGATGGACGCCTTCGCGCTTAGCAGTTATCGCGAGGGGCTGCCGAACGTGTTGCTCGAAGCGATGGCCCTGGAAGTGCCGTGCGTGGCGACGCGAATCAACGGCATCCCGCGGCTGATCCAGGACGGCCGCAACGGCCTGCTCGTGCCACCGGGCGACGCGCCATCGCTGACCAATGCTCTGTTCGCCATGCTGACGAACGCCGACCTGCGGAACGTCTGCCGGCAAGCCGCCCGCCGTACGATCGACGCTGGATACAGCTTCCCGGCCCGCATGCAGAAGCTGAAAGTGATCTATGATGACCTATTGGGGCGATGATCGTTTTCACCCCGAAGGGGCAGCCCCCACCTTGAGCACCACCCTTGATGATCCGTCCGATGACACCGCCGTTTCGCGTTTGGGTTCACTCCGCGTCGGCACTGGTCCCGCGGCTCGCCGACCTGACGGCGTTCGCCACCGCGCGCGGCCCGGTCGCGCTGGGCCACGACCCGCGATGGCTGCCGGTCCTCCGCGATGGCCTGCGGCACGATGTGTACGCCGTCGAGGCACGCACCGCTGACGGCCAGACCTGCGGCTTCCTGCCTCTCGCTTATGTCAGCAGCGCACTCTTCGGCCGGTTCCTCGTCAGTCTCCCGTATCTGAACAGCAACGGCGTCCTCGCCGTGTCCCCGGACGTGCAGACGGCTCTCGTCGATCGGGCCGTGGAGATGGCCGACGAACTCAATGTTCGTCACCTGGAACTGCGGGGCGAGGCACCCATTGATCACGCGATGCTGAACGGCAAACTCACGTCGAAGGTTCATATGCGGCTGAAGCTACCGACGACGGCCGACGCCCTGTGGAAGAAGTACGACGCGAAGGTTCGCAACCAGGTTCGCAAGGGCGAGAAGAGCGACCTGACCGTCCGCTGGGGCGGCCCCGACAAGCTCGACGACTTCTATGCCGTGCTCAGCCACAACATGCGCGACCTGGGCACGCCGATCTATGCGAAGAACTTCTTCGCCGCCATCCTCGCCACGTTCCCCGGTCAGGCCGAACTGTGCGTCGTGTCGGCCGGACCACGGCCGGTCGCGGCGGCCCTGTTGCTGCACGGCAACGGCATCACCGAGGTGCCGACCGCGTCGTCGCTCCGCGAGTTCAACCCGACCTGTGCGAACATGCTCATGTACCGCCACCTCGTCGATCGCGCCGTCGAGCGCGGGCAGGCGGTGTTCGACTTTGGCCGCTCCACAACCGACGGCCCGACGTTCAAGTTCAAGAAGCAGTGGGGGGCCGACGCCCACCCGGCAACGTGGCAGTACCACCTGCGTACCGGCGAACTCGGCGAGATGCGGCCGGACAACCCACGGTATCAGCGAGCGATTCAGCTTTGGCAGCGATTGCCCGTGCGCGTGACGCAATGGATTGGCCCGCAGATCGTCCGCGGCATTCCATAATGTGAGCCGGCGTCCGATTCGCCGACACGTTCGTGTCCGACGCCGGCCGAAACCTCGGATCGGCGTGCAGAGATTCCGCGAAATACGGGCCGACTTTACGGATTGTTTCGATTTTCACTCTGCCGGTTTGCACACGTCGAGATGTCGCACTAAAAGATGGGAACGACTGGATTCATCGCCGCTGTTCGTGTTGCCGTTCGACAACACGGCCGTCGACCGCACCCCCTGGCGGTTCCGAACCGGTCGCCCGCCACTCGCATTCCATTTGGCCACGAGGTCATGGGTTCAGGGGAGATTGGGACGTATGTCGTTCGCCCGCCGGTTGCTGTTCGTCGCGACGGATCACCGCTTCGGCCAGTCTGTTCAAACCCACCTCCACAAGACCTTCCTGCTGACGGCTCCGGTCGTTCGGTTTGAAGACCTCCCCCACCTCGTCACGCCCGACACGGACGGCCTGGTGGTGTTCCTGGCCGTGGCCGCCGACGATGCCGACCGCATCGACGCGGCCGTCCGCACGCTCCGCGTGCAGCAGCGGCCGGTGAAGATCGGCGTGTTACAGACCGAAG
>JBBQCQ010000093.1:0-9482 GCA_038318835.1 Gemmatales bacterium
CGGGGTCGTGGCTGCGAGAGAACCTCGTGAACATCGTCATCGGTCTGATCGGCCTGGCGGTCATCCTCCGTTACCTCGACCCGCTCAGCGTCGTCCTCGCCGGGGCCGGGCTGACGTTCATCATCTTCATCCACGAACTCGGCCACTTCGCCGCCGCGAAGTTCTGCGGCGTGCGCGTGGAAGCGTTCAGCATCGGGTTCGGCCCGCCGCTGCCGTTCTGTTCATACAAGTACGGCGAGACAACGTACAAGCTCTGCACCGTGCCGCTCGGCGGGTTCGTGAAGATGCTCGGCGAAGGTGACGGTACGAACGACGACACCTCCGACAATGACCCGCGGTCCTTCAAAAATCAGTCGGTGCCGGAGCGGATGCTCATCATCTCGGCCGGCGTCATCATGAATCTAATCCTCGCATGTGTGCTGTTCGTGATCGTGTACATGCACGGACTGGAAGAGATACCCGCAACGGTCGCGAAGATGGAAGCCGGCGGCACCGCATGGCGGCAAGACATCCATAGTGGTGCAGAGATCAAGCGAATCGGTAGCCGCGAGAACCCGTGGTTCGACGACCTGCGGCCCGTCGTGTGGGCCACGAACAAGGGCGATCTGGTCGATTTGAAGATCGACGAGAACGGCACCGTCCGCGACCTGAAGGCCGAGCCACTCCGCGAAGAAGGGGCACCGTTCCCTGTGCTCGGCATTGCGCAGGTGGAATCGCTCACGCTCATCCGCGGCGATAAGCTCAACATCCCGCCATTTATGATCGACAGCCCCGCGAGTCGGGCGACCGACGCCACCGGGAACGCGGGCTTCCAGTCAGGTGACACGCTTGTGGCAATGTCCGACCCGGACGCGGCCGACCGCAAGGTTACACCGCTCAAGACGGGCGAAGACGACCGCCGTGGGATTTTCGTTTATCATCGCCGCCTGGCCCGCCTTGCCGGGGAGCCGATCACCTTCGAGGTGCAACGAACCAACGGCGAGACGGCGTCGATCACTGTGCCGCCTGCGTTCCGCCGCGATACGGGCTTGCGGATGCGAATGGGGTCGATCGTGGCCACGCGGGTCGGGTCGCCGGCCGACGGCAAGATTCAGCCGAAGGAAGGCACCAACCCCGGCGACCGCATCGTGGAAGTCGAGTTCGCGAACGCGGACAAGACCACGACCGTGCTAACCGGGGGGAAAGTCGAGGTCGCGGCCGACCGCGTGGTGAAGCCACTCGATCCGTTGCGATTGCCGACCGAGTTGAATCGGTGGGCCGACCGCACACCGGGGCTGAAAGTGGTGAAGGTGACCGTCTTGCGAGAACAGGCCGAGGACCACTCGGAGAAGCGAATCACCCTGGAATTGCCGTGGGACGAGGTCGGCCGCTTCGACCTGACGACCGAGATGAAGGCCCAGACCCCGCTGGCGATCAACGGCCTCGGCCTCGCGTACCATGTCCAGGCGGTGGTCGATAGTGTCACGCCGGGCGGGCCGGCTTCGTCGGCAGGTCTGCAACCGAACGACGCCATCGAGGCGGTGCGGATTCGCGTGAAGGATGCGAAGGGCACTGTCGACGAGGGCCGATGGGAGACGATCAAGCCGCACCAGTGGGCGTTCGTCGATGAACTCTTGCAGCGAGTGTCGCCCTTCGAGGCCGATGTGCGGATCAACCGTGGCGGTCAACCAGTCGAAGTTCGTCTCGGTACGACCGAGGACCGCGATTACGCCCTCGCCGACCGCGGCCTGATTCTGCAAGCCGAGACGCGGATTCAGAAGGCCAACTCCGTCGGCGAAGCCCTGGAGATGGGGGTCAACCGAACGTGGCGGATGATCCAGACGACATACATCAACCTGTACGCGATGATCTTCGGTCGCGTATCCGCGGTGCAGACGATGAGCGGACCGATCACCCTCGCCCGCATCTCCTACATCTTGGCCGGCGAGAGCATTTGGAAATTGATCTTGATGCTTGCGCTCATCAATATCAACCTCGCGGTGGTGAACTTCCTGCCGATCCCGCTCCTCGACGGCGGGCATATGATGTTCCTGATCTACGAAGGTTTCCGCGGCAAACCGCCACCGGAACGCATCCATATTTTGCTGACCTATGTCGGTTTCTTCTTCGTGATCTGCCTGATGCTGTTCACGATCGGCCTGGACATCTACCGCTTGCTGAAGATGTGGATGCGGTGGTAGGTCGCGAGTGCAAGAACATCGACCACAGACGAACACTGAAAAAACCGAAACCGATTGGCCACAGAGTTCACCCAGTAAGAACTGAGGAACTGAGAAGAGTTTCAAGATACGCAGATCGTATTCTCGGCTTTTCCTCCGTGTTCTCTGTGGCTATTACTTCTTCAATCCTCGATCACGTCCTCGATCGCGAAGATCGTCGCGACCCGCTCGCCGTTGTTTCTGTTCTCGGCTTTTGCACCGATGTAGAGCGTTCGCTTCGCACCGCTGGCGGAGTGCAGCAGGACCGGCGTCGAGATGACCTCGATGGTCTTGCCCGCCGCCTCGCCCAAGTTGCGGACCCAGTACGGTTCGCCAGTCGTCGGGTTGAGGGCCACCGCGCGGCCGTCGAGCGAGACGGCGTAGACAGCGAGTGTGGCCGCCCCGTTCGCGTAGGTGGCCAGGACCGGACCGGAGGCGCACGATGGGCCGATGGACCGCTTCCAGCGGAGCTTGCCGGTCGTGCGATCGAGGGCGTACACGTACCCGTCCTTGCAGCAGGAGTAGAGCGTCTGACGGTCGGCCGCCATCTCCGCGTGGACCGACTTCGGCAGGTCGTATCGCCAGACCTGTTCGCCCTTGTCGGCCGTCACGCAGATCACCGCCCCGCGCGGCGTCTTCTCGCGTGGCACGGCTGCGTCCTCCGTCTCGGCTGATAAGTCTTCGACCAAATTTCCGGTGCCGGTGCCGAAGTAAACGTGCTTGTTGCGGACGAGGGGTGCCCCGAATGACCGTAGATCAACTGGCGTCCGCCAGAGGATATCGCCGGTGTTCACATCGGCGGCCAGCAGCGCGAGAGTATTGTACCCGCTGCCGAAGAAGACCCGCCGCCCCGCGACCGCCGGCGGCGTATCGACGTGCAACTTCTGCGGCAGTCCCTGCACGTGCCACCGCTTCTCGCGCGTGGTCGTGTCGAGGCAGATTAACCCGTCGTCGCCGGCCGAGAAGATTAACCGGCCGTCGGCCAGCACGGCCCGGCCTTCCGTGTGGCTCTCGGTCGGGAACTTCCACGCCACGTCGCCGGTCGCCGTGTTCAGGCAGAACATCCGGCGGTCCGCGTCGGTGTGCAACCCTTCGCCGACGTACACCTTGCCGCCGGCCACGGTGGGGGTGCAGTAGACCGGTTGCAGGTCGCCGCCGTTGGTAAACTTCCAGACCGGCTGGCCCGTTGTAGGATCGACGCACCAGATGCTCCCTGTGCCGCCGGCACTCTCGGCCCCGAAATAGAGTTTCCCATCGTCGGCCATGTTCAAGGCAGACATCACCGCGTACGCGCCGGGGAAAGTCATTGTTCGCACGTCGGCCAGTTTCGGCCCGCCCGCGGTGCCCGTCGTCGCGTCCCCCTGTTCGCCTGTCGATCCTGTCCAAGCCGTGGTCGGGGCAGCCGTCGCGAAGTACACGCCGAAACTGAACATCAGCACGCCGAAGAGGCCCACCGATTCGTTGGAAAGGCTCAGCCGTGTTTTCGCGTTCGGTCCCTCGATCGACCGCGTCGCGATGCGGTAGAGGCCGTAGGCCAGCGCGAGCGTAAGCCCGACCGCGAGGGCCGTGAATTCGCGCGTCGGCAGTTCGATCAACCCCGCCCGGCCGACGAACAGCCACGCGGCCATCCCGAGGAGCAAGGAGAGGAGGGCGAGTAGCCCCAGGAGCGTGAGCAGTGTCGTGCGGGGCGGGGGGGCGGTCACGCCGGGGTCGTCGGCAGCCATCCGACGATACCGACGGCCGGCCCAGACTGTGCCCACGATAGTGACACCGATCACGAGCAGTAAGAACGCACGGGGCGAAAAGAGCGGCCGGTCCGGCAGGTATTCGCGGGCGAAGTAGTAGACGGCCGCGAGGGTGGTGTTAATGCTGGAGATGGTTAGGAAAGCCCGCCACTGTTTCATGGCCACGGCCATCCGGGCGAACACGCCGGGGAACAGTGCGGCCACGATCGCGAGCGGCGCGATGAGCACGGCCGACGGGATCACACCGAACAGCATGGACGAGCGGTGGAGTGAACTTTTCTTCTCCGGCAGCGGGCCGAAGCCGGGTTCTTCCTTCTCGTTGGCGTCTGGCGGAATGGCCTTGCCACTCACCGCCTTCTCGACCGCGTCGGTGATTTCGGCCGTGGTCCCCTTGAAGGTCCGCCGGAAGAACGGCTCGCAGTGCAGGAACGCCCAGGTCATGCTCTTGCCATCGTCGCTCGTGGTGCCGCGGACCTGGAACCATGTTCCTTCGAGGTAGCCGAAGGCGATGGTGGTCTTCTCCACTTTCGTGAGGAACAGCACGAGTTTCTGGCCCGGTTTCAGGCGGTCGAGCATGACTTTCGTGTGGTCGTCCTTCTTCGCGAAGCTATCCCCCTTCAGGCTGACCGGGAACGACTCGACCTCACTCTTGCCCTTCAGGTGCTTTTCGAGTTTGAACACCACGCTCGGCTTCTTCTCGTCGATCTTCTCGACCTCGGCTACGACGATCATCTGCGCGTCGCCGATCACTTCTTTGAGCGGTGTGAGCTTCTTGATGACGGCCTCGCCCCGGACCGCGAGCGTGCCGAAGAAGGCGAGGGCGACCAGCCAGCGGGGGAGGGGGTGCGGCACGTCGATGTCTCCAGAGGATAGCTGGAGGCGATTGTACCGTTGGGACGCCGACACGGGCAGAAGGTTCAGCGAAGGGCGAAGAAGGCGACAACCGCGACGATCGCGACTGCGGCGAGAACTGCTGCGGGAACTAGCCATTTCGGCCGGCCGGGGTTCGTTCGGGTGAACGTCTTCGCCGCGAGCAGTTTCTTCGGCGGGAGCAGCGTCTCCGCTTCCAGAATCGGGAACTCCGTGACCTCGAAGTAGGCCGGGTCGGGCGGGGGCAACGGAATCGCCATCCACCCGCCGAGCGCTTCCGCAACATCGGATGGAGTCTGGTAGCGGTCGTCGGCCTTCTTCGCCATCATCGTCAGAATCACCGCGAAGAGGTCTTTGGGCACGCGGGGGATCGGCGGTGGGGACTTGAACTGGTGGTGTAACAGCTTCTGGGCCATGTTCAGGTCGCCGAACGGCGTCCGCCCGGCGAGCAGGAAGTAGAGCGTCACGCCGAGGCTGTAAATGTCCGACCGCACGTCCAAGTCGTCGGCCTTCAACGCCTGTTCCGGCGACAGGTAGTCGGCTGTGCCGAGAATCGAGTGATCGTTCTGCATCTTCGTGATGTTGTCGTCGTCCTGATCGGTGAAGCGAACAAGACCCAGATCGAGGATGCGAACCACCCCGGAGCGGTCGAGTAACAGGTTGCTGGGCTTGATGTCGCGGTGAATCAGCCCGGCCTCGTAGATGTGTTGCAGGCCGGACGCGGCTTGCACGATGTAATGCACGGCCTGTTCGGGCGGCAGTGGGCCGACCCGTTCGACGAGGTGTTCGAGGCTAACGCCATCAACGTAGTCGAGCACCATGTAGTAGTGCTTGCCCTCGGCCTGGTCGAAGTCGTGCGCGCGGACGACGTTCGGATGATTGACGGCCGCGGCTGCTCGGGCCTCGCGGCGGAAGCGGTTGAGTGCGGCTGGGTCGTTAGCGTCCTTCAAACGCAGAATCTTGATCGCGACGCGGTGCCGCATCATGTCGTGTTCGCACAAGAACACCTGGCTGGCTCCGCCCGACCCCAGCGGGGCGATGACCTTATACTTCCCGATGAAGAAGTTCTTATACCGGCCCTTCAACAAGTGGTTGGCCTGGAAGGGGCTGAGCAGGCCGTCGGCCACGAGCTGGCGGGCGGCATCGTCGGCGGGTAGTTCCAGAAAGGGCTGCGACTTCAAGTACGGGGTGAGAGCGCCGGCCGGCAGCAGCGAACTCTGCTCGGTTAGCACCAGGAATTCAGCGGCGGTCGTGGGAGACGGCATGGTGGTTGACGGAGCATTGGGTCCTGGGGCTTCGACTCAATTTATCATGACCCGGCAGACTCTTCTTGCCAATTCACGGAACCGGGAAGGCGGCGGGCAAAATGTGAAACCGATCCGGTTGTGGCGATTGCAATGCCACCCGAACAAATCGCCCTCACACGAAAAGCGAATGCCTGAGGCTTACTTGCAGGCGGAACAGGGTGGCGAGATCGTGAATCTGTGTTGACAGCAGTTTCGGTTTCGGGGGATAATGTGGGTGAGCGGAGTCTCACCCAGAACCACACCCGGCAACCAGGGACGGAGCCGCAATGTCGGACACGTTCAACGATCTGCGTCAACGCATCGACTCCAAGACCGCCCGCGTGGGCATCATCGGGCTTGGATACGTGGGCTTACCACTCGCCCGAGTCTTCTCGCGGGCCGGGTTCACCGTCGTCGGCTTCGACATCGACCCCACGAAGGTTGCGAAACTGAACGCCGGGCGGTCCTACATCAAGCAGATTCCCGATGCGACCATCGCCGAGATGCGTGCGAACGTGTTCACCGCGACCGAGCAATTCAGCCGACTCGACGAGGTCGATGCGATCATCATTTGCGTGCCGACGCCGTTGACCGAGTCCCGCGAACCAGACCTGAAGTACGTCGAGAACTCCGCCCACGCCATCGCCGCACGGCTGCGGCCGGGGCAACTTGTGGTGCTGGAAAGCACGACCTACCCGACGACCACACGGAAAGTCGTGCTGCCGATCCTGGAGCGCTCCGAGATGACCGTAGGCGAAGACTTCTTCCTGGCGTTTAGCCCCGAACGGGAAGACCCCGGCAACGCGACGCACTCCGTCGATACCATCCCGAAAGTGGTCGGCGGCATCGAACCACGGAGTAGCGAACTGGCTACGAGTCTTTACAGCAAGGTCGTGGCGAAGGTCGTGACGGTCAGCACGCCGGAGGTCGCGGAGGCGTGCAAGATTCTGGAGAACACCTACCGGGCCATCAACATCGCACTCGTCAACGAACTGAAGACGCTGTACGACCGCATGGACATCGACGTGTGGGAAGTCATCGAGGCGGCGAAAACGAAGCCGTTCGGCTTCCAGGCGTTCTACCCCGGCCCCGGCCTCGGCGGGCACTGCATCCCGATCGACCCGTTCTACCTCACGTGGGTCGCCCGCCAGTACGGCATGAACACGCGGTTCATCGAACTGGCCGGCGAAGTAAACGCCGGGATGCCAGGGTATGTCGTCAGCAAAGTGATCGACGCCCTGAACGACGCCGGGAAACCGCTCAAGGCGAGCAAAGTTGCCATCCTCGGTATGGCGTACAAGAAGGACATCGACGACCCCCGCGAGTCGCCCGGCTTCGAGATCATGGACCTGTTGCTGAAAAAAGGCGCGCGGGTCACGTACAGCGACCCGCACATTCCTGTCTTGCCGGCGATGCGGCACTATCCCCACCTGCACATGGAAAGTCAGGCACTCACGGCCGATTTCCTGGGTGACCAAGACTGCGTGCTGATCGCCACCGACCACACCGCCTTCGACTACGAGTGGATTTTGCGGGTCTCGAACTTGGTGGTCGATACGCGAAACGCTACGAAGAATGTTACGCAGTACCGGGAGAAACTCGTCCGCGCGTAGGGAGCGTCCCATGTATAACGTCTTCGCCCTGATTCCGCCACAATCGGACCTGACCATCGAGAGCCTGTTGCCCCGCATCCAGGCGGAATTCACAACATCGACAGCCGTTCTCAAGGGCAGGCAGATCACGATCTCGCACGGAACGTGGGACTTCGAGTTGCTCGAAGAGTCCGGTCCCGCGGTACTGACCGAGTCGCAGGGACTGGCCGAGAAAATGGCCGGCCAGAGCGAAGACTACGATGTGGCCGCGTGCGACCGCCGCATCCACGGCTGGAGCGAGGCACCCGACCCGATGCTGGAGTTTTTCGAAGACTACCAGCGGGTCGTCGGACTGCTCAAATCGTTCCCGGCTCTCCTAGTCATCGACCCTACGGAGCCTTCGTTTCTGTGAGTGACGAAAATTAACATCCGATAGAAATTGTTAGATTTTCTGACGGTTGGACTTTTCGTGTAAGAGCGGTCTAGGATGTGACTATAACCCTACAACACACCCTAGGCCAATCGCGCGCAACTCATTCGTAATCAACAAATTAGATCAATATCGCATCTTGACTCTTTCCACAATACAAATAAGATAGTCATAATAGGTAGTGGCCATGTGACCACTCGCTTTTGGGCGTTGAAGACGGATTGGCTGTGTTCTGACTACCCCGAAAGTTTTTAACGAGTTCGCCCCAGGACTTTGAAATGACAGACCCGAAAGTTGCGAAAGAGTGTGCCGAGCTTCTTCAGGCCATCGCGGAACCGAACCGGATTCGCATAATCGAGTGCTTACGGACCGGTTCCAAGAACGTGACCGAGTTGGCGAAGTTGCTCCAGGTGGAAATCGTCAACGTCTCACACCACCTCGGCGTACTTCGCCAGGCGGGTCTCGTGCAGGACGTGAAGGACGGCCGATTCGTGGTGTATTCGCTCCACCCAGAACACTTCAACAACGAGAGTACGAAGGCCACCTTCCTTGATCTCGGCTGGTGCCGGATCGAAATTCCGCATAACTGATTGGTGCCATTTGTGAACGCAGCGCCCCGCTCACTTGAGCGGGGCGTTGGCGTTGGCATTGCAGACCGAAATTGTGAACGTTCGGGGATGGAAATGAGAAAACCCGCTGACGGGGAGAGCCGTCAGCGGGTTTCGATGTCGGACCGGGGAGATTTGAACTCCCGACCTCTTGCACCCCAAGCAAGCGCGCTAGCCAAGCTGCGCTACGGCCCGGACTCAGACGTTGTACCAGATTCGACCGCATCGACAATCGCACTTTTCCGACCGATCCCAACGTGTTGCCCGGAAGGACAAATCGAACGCGGGTCAGGTTCGCGAACCGCTTGCGTTCGTGCGACATCGCTGATAGCCTGAAAGAATGGGAAGTTTGGGACTCACGAAAGCTCGCTTTCCCCGATACACCTATAGAAATCGTCTTCTCACCCCTCATGCGGGTACACTCGATCATGTTTCCGAACCGATCCGTTCTGACCGCAGGCACGTTTCTGATCCTCCTGTTCGCGGGGCTGACCGGTCCTGCCGGCTTTGGTCAGAATCCGGCCCCTCCGACTCCGCCACCACGACCGCGGCCCCAAGTTCCGCTGGATAGTTTCAAGCTGCCCGTGCCTGGCAATATTGGCAACCCGCGCCAGTTAGTCATCAACATGCGCGACGGCAAAGAGATTGTCGTCGATCCGAACACGAAAAAGGTGGCAGTAGCCAAGCAGGAGGCGATGAACACCTTCGCCAAATCGCTGGTTTACGTGCTCACCGATAAGGTTTACTACACCC
>JBBQCQ010000094.1:0-9438 GCA_038318835.1 Gemmatales bacterium
GTCAATGGTGAACGCCTCAGCAATCTCGACGAATCGCAACGGCAAGCTGTGCGGAACGATCTGGGCGAATCTGCACTCTTGTTAGCCCATGCCGCGATTCGGGACGCTCGAACGCCGAACGTCGTCCGCAGCGAAGAAACCGTGACGAAGGCCATCAAGTGGAATCGCGTTGCGGAAGAATGTTTCGCTCCGACAGTCCCCGCGTGTGTATGGTTGCAGCGGGAGGAACTGGCGGAGTCCTTCGACCGAGATGATCTACTCGCATCGATTCCGGCCGAATTGCCGACGGCCCAGACCGATATCGACGACTTCCTACAGGCCGCGACCGAGATCGGCAAAAGTGACTTCCACAATGCCGCCGAAACGCTCGCGGACCTGACTGACCGCCAACCGACCCACTTCGCCGGCCACCTCTTGCTCGCGATGTCGTACCAGAGCACGGGACAGCCGTATCAGGCTCTGGAGCGATTCCGGATCGCCCGCCCGCTTGCCCCGACCGATCCCCGTGCCGCCTATCAGTGCGGCATCCTGATGCAGCGGTGGGGCAAACTCGAAGGAGCGGAGGCAGAATTCACGCAGGCTCTCGCAGTCGCCCCGAAGCATCAGCCCTCGCTCCACCAACGGGGCGTGACCCGCCTCCGCCGGCGGAACGCGGCTGGGGCCATAGAAGACTTTTCCCAGGCTTTGCGGTACGGCGGCAGTGCCGTCGCACTCTACTTTGGCCGGGCCGACGCATACGATCTCCTCGGTCAGCCGACGGACGCCAAACGGGACCGCGAAACCGCTCAGGGACTGAAGCCGGTCACGGTCGAAGACTATGCCGCACGGGCGAGTCAAAGCCGTGGCGGTGACCCAGTCCAGGCACTCGCAAACTTCGATGCTGCCATCGCGGCCAACCCGAACCACCTGCCCGCATGGCACAACAAAGCCCAATACCTCGCCGAAACGCTCAGCGACAACCAACGGGCACTCGATACGATCGAGGCTGCGATCGAAGTCGCCCCGGACTTCGCCCCGAGCCGGGCCGCGAAGGCCGTCTACCTTGCTCGCCTCAACCGTCGGTTGGAAGCCCACGAGGAAATCGAGAAGGCCGTGCTGTTCGTAACCGACCCTGAAATCGCCTACCAGGCCGCGTGCGTGTACGCACTCACGTCGAAGACCGAACCGGGGGATGTGGAGAAATCGTTGAACTACTTCCGCCAGTGCCTCCGCGATGGCTTCCGAGATTTCAAGACCATCGAGAAAGACACGGACCTGAACAACGTGCGGAACCGCGACGACTTCCGTGCGGTGGTCGCCGCCGCTCGAAAGACCGCGAGGCAGTAGCCCCGTGGTTGTGCCGCGGACTACAATGGCGGTCGCATGACAGATAACGACGCCCTGCTGAATGCGATCATCTCCGAACCCGACGACGACACGGCCCGCCTGGTTTACGCCGACTTCATCGAAGAAGCGGGCGAGGCCGAGCGGGCCGCGTTCATTCGCGATCAGGTCGAATTGGCCCGCGTCCCCGATTGGGAACCGTTCGCGGTGCGATACCGTCGGGTCGATCTGGCCACTCAGGCAGGGGACCGCTTTCGCCCGAGCCTGCCGTGGGCCGAGGGCTGGAATCCGCGGTTTCCCTTCCGTCGTGGCCTCGGCTACGCCGTCAAGACGACGGCCGTCCGCCACCTGATCGAATTCGGCGAGCAACTATTCGCCTCGGCCCCCCTCGGGGAGCTTCACCTGCCTGGTGGCGACACGATGGAGTACCGCGAGTTCGCGGCCCAACCGTGGCTCCCCCTGGTGCGCAGCGTCCGATTCTGGCTGAGTGTCACGCCCACGGAACCTGTCCGCGCGCTCTGTGCCTCGCCACTTTCGACCGGCTTGCAGGCGATCCACTTCGAGAAGGCGAGTAGTCCGGGGATGTCGTTTCTGGTCGAAGGGCTGTTCCAATCGGCGTTGGGTCAGCAGTTGCGCGATCTGTCGTTCCGCGTCGGCGATGGTTCGCAGCTCGACCTAATCGAAGCATTTGAAGTGGGCGGGCCGACGAACCTCGAACGCCTGGCGTTCGACAATATGGGCCTGGACTTGCTCGCCACGGAATGCCTCGCGCGATCGCCGGTCCTGCACACCCTGCGGGAACTAACCTTTCGGAATATGTTCTTCAGTGCGGCCCAGTTCGACCTGATCCTGCGGGCAGTGGCGACCGGTTTAGATTCGCTCACATTTCGAAATATGGGCTACCGACCGCGGAACCGCACGCAACTTTCCGGGCTGGCAGCCCTGAAGAAGTTCCGCAATCTGAAGCGGCTGGACCTGACCGGCAGTTACGGGCTGCGGAACCACCTTCACGGCGTCTGCGTGAAGTCGCTGCGGACGCTCCGCTCGCTCGGCCTCGGCGGCATCACGCTCGACGAAGCCTTCCTCCGCCAACTCGTGCAAGCCCCGTGTTGGCCGAACCTCGTCGAACTCGACCTGAGCGAGAACGCCCTGACAGACTTGGCCGCGGGCCACCTACTGACGGTCCCGCGACCCGCGGAACTGACCACACTCGACCTGCGCGGAAACCCTTCGCTCTCCTCGCGCGTCCGCGAGGAGTTGCGCGAACACTTCGGCGATGTCGTGCTACTTGACGAGTTCCGCTAGGTACTTCACCGGGAGCGTGCCGTGGCTGAGCGTGGCCTCGTGATACTTCCCGAGGTCGAAGTTCTCGCCCTGTTCGCGCTGCACTTTCTGCCGCAGGCGGTAGAACGCGGTGCGGCCGACGAAGTACGTCGAGAGCTGGCAGGAGCTTTGCTTGGCCCGCAGCACTTTGCCGACCGCCTCGCCCTCCGTCTGGAAGCCGCGGTCGATGAGCAACCGCAGGGCCTCCTCATCGGTCATGTTCGAGCAGTGCATCCGGTGGTCGAGGATCGCGTTCAGCACCGCCCGGATGTAGAACTTCAACTGGTGCAGCCGCAGGGCCAGGTCGCCATCGCCGTAGCCCTGATCGATCATCATCTGCTCGGTGTACACCGCCCACCCTTCCGCGAAGACGCCCGAATAGAGCACCTTGCGAATGAACGACGGGTGACGGTTGCCATACTCCAGTTGCACATAATGGCCGGGGTACGCCTCGTGGATCGTGAGGATTTGCAGCATCGAGCGGTTGTACTCGCGGAAGAACGCCTCCTGCCGCGCGGCCGGCCAATCGGAAGGAGGCGGCGAGATCGCGTACAGGCTATCGGCCTTTGGGTCGAACGTCGGGGCCGGGTTCAGATACGCGGCCGAGAAGCCCCGCTGGAATTCGGGCATCTCGATGATCTTGCAGCGGTCCGGCTCCGGCAGCGTCAGGATCCGCTTCTCGCGGATGAACTTCTTGATTTTGGCCACGCCCTTACGGGCGTCTTCGACCAAACCTTCCGGCGTGCTGTGATCCTTGCCGAGTTCGTCGAGGACACGCTTCACGGTCTCGCGTCGGCCGATTGCGTCGTCCGGCGGGAGGGCTTTGCCAGGGAAGGTCTTCGCCCAGAGTTGCTTCGCCACGTAGTACATCTCGCGTTCCACGCGGTCGGCCTCGGCTTCCGCTTCGCGGATCACGTCCGCAGCCGACAGCCCGGCGTCGAGTTCGAGTTCGAGCTTCTTCGAGAACCGCTCCTGGCCGAGGCGCCAGTCGCCGGAAGACCGCGGCAGGAGGTCGGTTTCGAGGAAGGTCTGATACTCCTTGAGGGCCGCGATGGCTGCTTTGCACGGGCCGGTGAGTTCGCCGGTGCCGGGTGTGGTGCCGGCGAAGCCGAAGATGTCCTTCTCGTAGAACGCGATGGCCCCGAGGTTCCGCTTGATCGCGATCTCGGTTAGCACCTTTGGCGGGTTCTTCAGCGACGCCTTCGCATCGGCGATGACCTTCGGGATGTAAGTGATTCGCTTGGCCGCGTTGGCGGTGTTCCGCTCCTTCGGCAGCGTCGATTGCGTGAACAGCGAGAAGACACTATCCGAGATGAACTCGCCGAACACCCGTGGGTCGTTTGCGAAGCGGGAATCGTTCTCGGCCTGCCAGAGCGAATACTTCAGGGCGTGCGTCCAGATTTCCAGGTCGATCTGCGCCGCTCGCGTCAGCTTCTTGGCGTCGATCTTGGCTGCAAGATCGGCCAGCAGTTTCTTCGTGCGGTCCGTGTCTTCCCCCCGTGCCTTCGGCGACAGATCGTCGAGGCGGTCATCGTACTCGTGGTTCCCTTGCGACGTGGCGAAGGCGGGGTGGCGGGCGAACTCTTCGGCCAAATACGACTGGAAGGCGGCCGTGAGTTTGGCGTCTTCCCCAGTCGGGTCGGCGGTCGGCATGATCGTCACGGTGAGCAGGAGGAGTGGCAGCATTTTTACCCTTGTTACTTGAACATCGCGGCCCCGCCCTTCGGGCTGGGCAGAACTTGAACCTCGTCGAGCTTCGGTGTTTTCTTGTACGGATTGTAGAGCGGGTCGCCGACCAGGACCGTCATCCAACTGGTGAAATAGACCGTCCGGCCGTACGCCTCGACAAGCGTGTACTTACCGGTGGCGAGGAAGCCGAAGAACTCGGCCGGTTTGGGAAAGCCGATGGTGTAGGGTTCCGCTACGGGGCCGAGCGTGGCGGCCACGCCGGCCTTCAACAGGTTCGGGCACCACACCTTCGACTTCTCGTCGCGGAGCGTCACGGCCTCGCTGCTGGCAAGGTGCCACGCGACCGCCCCCTTCACGAACCGGCAGCACGGCTGATAGTTCCCGTGTGCGTACCACCCGGCATACAGGGCCGCGTCCGGGCAACTGTCGGCTGCGAAGGTTTCGTTCTTGTTGTCGAGCGTCACATCGAACTTCGCCGTTTTCAAGAGTTCGGCCATCTCGCGGAACGACTCATCGTACCCGCCGTAGCCGAGGCTGTCGCCCGGCTTCTTCGCGTTGAATCCTATGCCGCGGGCATCGACGTAAACCTTCCCGGTCAGCCCGACGGCCTCCACTTCGACTGCGTCGTCGATCAGTCGCATTGCGATCTCGAAGGTCGGGCCGTCTAGCCGGCTCGTCATGAGGGTCGGCGGCAGTTTCGCACGCCGCTCGGCCGAGAATTGCCAGTGCAGGGGGTTCGGCTGCCAGCGGACGAGCGGATAGTCTGTCTGCCAGAGCAGCATCAACTCGCTGTCGAAGGCCGCGAGACTTTCCTTGTGCGAGAGGGCCGCCTGCCTGTCTTCCAGTCGTTTCACGTTGGCTCGCGCGGCTGTGAGGGCGGCGGCGTCCTTCTTCTCGGCCTTCTCCAGTGTGGCGAGTTCGGTCCGGACCTCCTGAAGTTTCGGCTTCAAGGCGTCGAGTTCTTGCTGCTGCTCCTTCGTCGGTTCCTGCCCGCCGATGCGGAGGGGGATGCCGTAGGTGCTGAGCAGGCACTTGATCTTGTCCTTCCGGACGGCGAGTGCCTCGCGTAACACCGACACGACGAGGCGGTTGTATTCCTCGCGGCTAATATCCTCGGCCCGCGGCAGGGTCATCTCGACGACGTTCTCTTTCGGCACCCCTCGCTTCGCGATGTAGTGGTCGGCGATCACGCGCGAAGCATTCACTTTGCGGTTCACGAGGATGACGATTTCGGCCGGTTCCAGCCCGTGGGCCTGGCCGAGGAAAAGCAGGGCAGTGAAAAGGGCCAACAGCGATCGGGTCATGGGGTCACAGTGAGTGGCGTTGAAAGAAGGCCCAGATGCAGCGGTTCGCGTCGAGGCGGTCGGACGGCCGACCGCCGATGCGGCGGTTGAACTGTCCCTCGCCGCCGGGCCAATGGTGGCCGAGGTCTTCAACTGTAACGGCGCGGAACTCGACGGGTCCAGGGAAAAGCTCCTCGCGAACGCCATTCGCATCGACATCCAAGACCGAAGTCGGCGAACACGAATTCATCACGGCCCACCCTTCCAGTGTCGTCAGCACGGGCGGCTTGTGAACGAGCTTGTTCCCCCAGGGTAGTTCCACCGCTCCGCCGCGATACGGCAGCAGCGGATCGACCGACCCGATGACGAACAGCGTTGGCACCGGCCGAGGAATCACCTGCGGACTCACCCAGCAGTGCCCGGCCACGGGAGCGACGGCCGCGACAAGTCCGCATCGCTCGGCGGCGAAGCGGAACGCCATGCCGGCCCCGTTGGAGAAGCCAGTGAGGTACACGCGCCGCGGGTCGACACTCGTCCGAGCGAGTGCGTCGGTGAGGACGAGCGAGAGGAAGCCGACATCATCGTGATCCGTTTGCAACTCGGCATTCGCGGCTGGCGAGCCATCGTTCCACCGCGGCGGGTTGGTCAAGAACTTCGGCGGTAGGTCGGGCCGCGGTCGCAGTGCTTCCGGCACGATCAAAACGAACCCCTCGCGGGTGGCGAACGATGGCAGGCGGGTTTCCTGCGCCGTCCACTCGGCTGTGCCGCCGGTGCCCGGCAGGAACACGACGATAGCCGGTGGGCGAGCCACCGGCGGAGGCCGGAAGAGCAGATAGCGGCGGTCGTAGCCCTGATGCGTGAGGCGAACTTCTTCCACGATGGTTCGGCTCGGTTTGGTTAAGCGGGGGAGGCACGCGGGTGGCTTTTCCGCTGCTGTTTCTGGGCGTACATGGCGGCGTCCGCCTTTTGAAAGGCCAACGGCATGTCATCACCGTGGGTGAAGGTGGCCGTGCCCCACGACACGCCGATGGTGTACGGGTGTGACACACCGGGCAAACGCTGATTCACCATCTCGGCGTCGATGGCGGCAAGTCGCATTTCCAATTCGGCCTCTGGCCCGCCCGGCATGACGACGATGAACTCGTCCCCCCCGACGCGGAAGACAGGGTCCGTCACACGGAATTTCGCGACCAGTGCGCGGGCAACGAGCTTCAAGGCCGCATCCCCAGCGGCGTGCAGGTGGTTGTCGTTCAGGTACTTCAGGTCGTTCACATCGATCACCGCCAGGCACCCTGCGTGCCCGTTCTCGCGGTTCGTCGCCTGCCATTCTTCATACGCCCGGCGGTTGAGTAAGCCGGTCAGGCCGTCCGTTCGGGCGACTTTTTCGAGTTCCGCCTGTGCGGCCGCGAGCTTCTGATTGTTGGCGTGCAACTGATCGCGGATTCGCTCGCACGACAAAATCACCAGCCCCAGGACCATCAGCAGTTCGGCGAGCGAATCGAAAATCGCAGCCGCCCAGTGGAAGTCTAACTCTGCGTTCGTGTTCCCTTTTACCCGGAACAAGATGAACCCGTGCAGCAGCATGAGGCCGACCAGCACGCAAAGGCCGACCTTGACAACGGGCATGCCGAGGGACGGCCGCGGCGGCCGGATGCGAAAGTGAGTGGCCGAGAACGTCGCGGCGAACAGGACGGCCATGCTCAGGAAGTGGTACGGCACCAGGTAGCGGAAGTTCGGCACCACCCACGGGCCGATCATACCCAGAACCACGAAGGGGGCGATGCGCCACAGGTCGAGGAACCCGAACGCGGCCCCGTGTGTGTACTCGCGTAGGCCCGACCAGAGGAGGAAAATCGTCACGTAACTGCCGAGGCAATATGCCATGAAGCAGCCGCGATTGTACCAGGTGTGTTGGTCGGTCTGGAACGTGAACGACAGGCACGCGAGGGCCAGGGCGAGAGATACGGAGGAACTGGCCCACGATGTGAGGAAACGAACTTGCATCGCCCGGCCGAGTTGCCACAAGAAGAATGCAACAAGACCGGTGCCGATGGTTTGTACCGCGATCGCTCCGAGGACGAACCCCATAACAGTTAGTTCACATCAAAAACCGAAAGGATCTGTCAGGATTCCACTGATTATTCTATTCATGGTTGGTGTGGGACGGGCTGCATTGTCGGTCGTTAAGTTTTTCACCGGGTTCACGTTCTACCGTTACCGCCCGTACAACTCGCCGACGTGGGTCGTCGACTCGCGGGCGGTGAGCCATTCGGTGATCTCTGCCGTCTCTCGCGTCATGGTTTCCACCTGATGCCGGTCCTCCAGGACCTTCACGGCCATCTCCTTCGGCACGGGCTGGTACGCGCGAAGGTATTCGACATCTAACCGCCCGCGCAGTTTGCGGCCGAACTCGTCGCGGAGGGCGGGCCAGCGAACCGGGAAGATCAGCGAGACGAGGACATGGAGCAGGATCAGCGTTCCGAGGGTCACGAAGAACGGCAGGAAAATGTGAAACAACGACGGCGTGAAGTCTTCGACGAAGAAGCGCCACAGCAGGATGAAGATAGTGGCGATCAGCACGCCTTCGGGCAGGTAGTTGGCGAGCGTCCGAACGGCCGCCTGGAGGTAGGCTTTCAGACCCGTCGGGGTGGTGAATTCGCGCTCGACTTCGGTCAGACTGTCCACGACGGCCCGCGTGAAACGATCATCCCAGTCGAGATTTGCAACCTGGGCCGTGGGTTCGTTGAGGAGGTTGACGGGGAAGCCCTGCTGATCCGCATCGACGAGCAGTTTGTTCACAAGGGCGACATTCCGCTGATCGAGCACGCGGTCGCCGGCCGTGCGGGCGCACCCGTGGGCGAACTCGGTCAAGTCGATGTCGTCCGCCGGACTCGCCGCCGCCGCGGCGGCGAGCGGCAGTCGACTGCGAATGGGCCGCCAGGCGTGCGACATAGTCGTTAGCCGGAGGTATGCGGCCATCAAACCGCGAAAGCGGTGCTGCCCGCGGACGTTGAACTGCTGCTCGATCTCGGTGCGGTGCGGGTCGAGCGAGGCAACAAGCACCTCGGCCGCGACCCCGGCTTCGTCGTTCAGAGGCTTGGCCCAGGCGGCGGAAACCTTCTCGGCCTCGGCCGTCAGGTCGGGCGGTCGCACCGCGTCTGCCGCCGTTGCGACCTGGGCGAGCAAGAGGCCGACGCCGCGGGCCTTCACCGCCTCGATTTCCAGCCGCGTCAGGCCGAGTTCCAGCCACTCCTTCAACTGTGCGAACTGCTCGCCGTCAGGTGGTTCGGCCCCAGACGCATTGCCGTCGAGCCAGCGATTGGCACTCGTGCGAAAGAGCTTGGGGTTCGCGAACCCCTCAGCCTTCAGATCGACGAGCCAGTCCTCGTCTGGTCGAACGCCGGTCTTGAACGTCTGAATGCACCGATCCCACTTGTTCAGGACGAAGGCGAACGCCCGCCGTTGTCGCTGTTGTTTGAGAAGTTCGAGCGTGAACTGATCGTGGTATTTTTCTTGCGACCCGACATAGAGCACCACGTCCGCGACCGGCAACAGCGTCACGAGCTTGCGACGGTTGTCGTCGTCGTTGCTGTCCACATCGGGCGTGTCCACGATGACCTTGTGGGCCAGACTCTCGCGGTCGTGGCGAATGAGGCGGCACAGTCGCAGGGCAGGGTCGAGCTTGTCGGGGTTCACCGAGTTGTGGAAGTACACGACCGGGTCGCGGGTGGTCGGCCGTTGGGGCGAGGCCTGGGCGACGGCTGCGCCGGCGAGGGCGTTCATGAGCGTCGATTTGCCGACACCCGTACCGCCCATGTGC
>JBBQCQ010000095.1:0-9417 GCA_038318835.1 Gemmatales bacterium
CGGACAACAAAGACCACCTCATCCGAATCATGCCGGACGACTCGACGGGGCCGACGTTCCTGATCGTGAAGCCCACGCTGGCCTGTTACACCTTCGAAGACCCCTCGCAAGACCCCACCAAGAAATTGCCCCCGGAAGAAATCAAAGAATCTCTCGACGCGGGGTTGGAAGACGGCGTTCTGTCCTATGCCACGATCGCCTCGAAGGAAGACAAGGACCGGAAACCTCTCCTCGGCGGGCACGTCTTCGTCAACGGCATGGCCGAATGGGTGACCGATCTCATCGACGGGGGTAAGCCCGGCCCCCTGAAGGAACTCCATTTCTGGAACGCGGGAACCAAGGAGCTGACGTCCAAAAAATTTAAGGACAGCGCCGGAGAACCGCTGAAGGGAAAGGCCACGATTTCGATCATCGTGATCGCCGGCTTCGACCCCGACCCCCCTCCGGCGGCCCCGAAATACGGGAAGGCACCATAACACCCGGCGGGGGCGGCCATGTCTGCGATTGCCACAGTCAGCACGGCTCTGCAGGGCTTCCTGGAAGGGTACCTCAGCATGACGGGGAAGGTCGTGCTGACCGACCCGACGAAGGCCAACACCGACGAGGTTTCGCTCTGGTTGTATCAGGTGACGCCGGACGAGTTCGCCCGCAATCGGCCGCCGACCCAGGTCGAAACGGCGAACGGCCGCAAGGCCCGCCTGCAACTGCCGCCGCTGGGCGTCAACCTGTACTACCTGGTCACGCCGAAGATCGACGACCAGAACCGTGCCCAGACGACCCTGGCGGACATCCTCCTCGCCTTCCACGAAGAGGCACAGTTCGCCGTCGAGAACGTCGGGGCGGGTGTCCGCGACCTGGTGACCGTCACGCTGGTCCCCGACAGTTTGGACGACCGCGTGAAGTTGTGGGAATCGCTCTCGACGCCGTACCGGCTCTCGGTCTGCTATCAGGTGCGGACGGTGCGTCTGGTCTCGGCGAAGGTGGCGACCTCCGCCCCGGTCGGGTCGCTGACGGCCCAACACGAGGAACGGCCACCGCCGCGAGTGGTGAACTGATGCTGCTGCGACTCGACCGCGCGATCATCCACCGCCCCCGACTGGTGCTCGACGTTCGCGAATGGTTCGGGACCGTGTTCGCTCCCGAGCCGCCGTTGGAAATCACCCTGCCCGATGGAACGACCGAAACGGCCACCGCCATCGTTCGGCCCCGGCAGCTTCTGACCGTGACGGCCACGCCGGGGACGTCGGCCGGGGCGAGGTGGCCATTCCCCGGTACGGTCGAGTTGGTCACGCCTCGAACACCGGTCGGCCTGCTGGCGTTCTACGGCCGCGTGCGGAGTCCGGGCGGGCCGCTCCGGCGAATGCCCCTGCTTGGGGCGACGTGCGATCTGCGGATCGTCAGCGAGGGTCTTCGGCCGGTCGATTTGATCGGCGTCGCCATCCCCGGCCCCGATGAGGTGACGCTGGTCCGCGAGGTGTTCCTGTACCCGACCGGCGACCTGCCCAATGCCCTGCGGGGGCCGACCACACTGACCGGCACCGTGTCGAACACGAATGGGAGCGGGTTCGCTCGGGTGCAGGTGGTGCCCGACACGCCCGGCCTGCCGACGGCAGTGTGCGACGCGAATGGCGTGTGGGTGATGGAACTCGACCCGCCCGCCGGCCCGCGGCTTTCCCAGCGTGGGTCGGTCGATTTGACCTTCCAAGATCCAGACGGGGTCGAACTTCGCCGCGCACGAGTCGACTACCTTCCGCGGCAGCTCAACCGCTTTCCGAGGACGGTCCTGCGGGGGTCGGTTCGCGACCGCCGCACCGGCCGCGAGGTGGTCGGAGCGAAGGTCACGGTCAGTATCTTCCCCGGCGAGACCGTGACCCGGCTGGACGGACGGTGGACGTTTTGCCCGCCGCTGTCGGCCCCGCTGACTGGGTCGCAGCCCGCGACGATCACGGTGACGCCCCCCGGTGGGGCGGCCGTAACCCGAAACGTGACGGTGTTCTACGGCGAGGCCGACCCGCAGAACACTGTCCCGACGATTGATGTCCCGTAGCCCGCAAGGGCCGCATAGGAGGAGTGGCATGCCTGAGTACCTGGCACCTGGGGTCTACGTCGAGGAGATCAGCACCGGGCCGAAGCCCATCGAGGGGGTCAGCACGAGCGTGGCTGGCTTCCTCGGGCCAACGGAGCGCGGGCCGGAGGACGTTCAATATGTCACGAGCTGGCTCGCCTACCAGCGGTGGTACGGCAAGCTGCTGCCGGTCGAGCAGTCGTTCATGGTTCACGCCATTCAGGGGTTCTTCGACAACGGCGGGCAGCGGTGCTTCGTCGGCCGGATTACCGGACAAGGCTCGACCCCCGCGACCCGGCCGGCCAGCGATTTGAACATCTCCGCCATCGGTCGCGGAGCCTGGGGCGAGCGCGTCTTTGTGCGCATTAAAAAGTCGTCGCAGGCCGAGAAGGGAGTCACGAAGGCGGCCGCCTGGGTGCGGGTTCAAATCTTGTATTTCTCGCAGAAGCCGCCGGCCGATCCGCCGATCGATCCGTTCGACACGACCAAGTTGCAAGACAAGGATCGTCGCCAGCCGGACGTGATCGAGGACTTCGACAATCTGTCGCCGGACCCGAAGGCGGCCAACAGCCTCGTGACGACCATCAACCTCAGCTCGAAACTCGTCCGCGTGGCCTACAAGTCGGGCGCGAACACAAGCGCGATCACGGCCGAAGCCGACTTCGGCAAACTCGGCGGCGGGACCGATGGGGCCAAACTCGACCAGAAGGCGTATCTGGGGTCGCTCGAACCGATCGACCCGGCCGGCAGCGACCTACTCGGCCAGGGGACCGGGCTGGCGGGCATGGACACCGTCGATGAGGTGTCGCTCTTGCTCGCGCCGGACGAAGTGGACTCGGACCTGAACCTGACCGATGAACTCGTGAAGCGGTGCGAGTTGCTCCGGGACCGGTTCGCGATCCTGTCCAGCCCGCTGAACTTCAACCCGGCCGACCCGATCCGCGGAAAGCCGTCGTCCGATACGCATTACGGCGCGCAGTACTACCCGTGGATTCGCGTTTACGACCCAGAACAGCGAGATGAAGTGCTCATCCCGCCGGTCGGGCACGTGGCCGGCATCCTCGCCCGCACGGACCTGGAATATGGCGTCCACAAGGCTCCGGCGAATGCCGTGGTGATCGGTGCGAAGGGCTTGCAAAAGCCGGTCCCGAAGGGCGTGCAAGACCTGCTCAACCCGGTCGGGATCAACTGCATCCGGGACTTCCGCAGCGACGGCCGCGGCATCCGGTTGTGGGGTGCCCGCACCATGACCAGCGACCCGGAATGGAAGTACGTCAACGTCCGCCGGTTGTTCCTGTTCATCGAGGAATCGATCGACGAGGGCACGCAGTGGGTCGTGTTCGAGCCGAACGCCCCGGAGACGTGGGCCCGCGTGGTGCGCACCATCACGGCCTTCCTGACGACCCTGTGGCGGAATGGGGCGCTGCTCGGCTTGAACCCCGGCGACGCGTTTTTCGTGAAGTGCGACCGCACGACCATGGCCCAGGACGACATCGACGGCGGCCGCATGATCTGCCTGATCGGCGTCGCCCCGGTCAAGCCAGCCGAGTTCGTGATCTTCCGGATCGGCCAGAAGACGGCCGACGCCAAGTGACGCCGGCCGGTTTCACCCAACACACCTTGAGGAGGCGGATCGATGGCCGACGGCAACAACGACAAGATTCAGTACCCGTTCGCAGTCTACCGATTCTCCGTGAAGGTCGACAACCAGGATGTCGTCGGCGGGTTCTCGGAGTGTTCCGGCCTGACCATGGACAACGACGTGATCGAGTACCGCACCGGGGCCGAGCCGACCCACATGCGGAAGATGCCCGGCCTGCGGAAGTTCACGAACATCGTGCTGAAGCGAGGCTTCACAAGTGACAACAAGCTCTACGAGTGGCGGAAGAAAGTTATCGAGAACGGCAACGGCGAGTATCGGTCGTCCGGGTCGATCTCGGTGCTCGGGGAAGACGGAGCCGAGGCTCTCCGATGGAGTTTCACCCAGGCGTGGCCGAGTAAGCTCGAAGGCCCGGCGCTGAACGCGAAGAACAACGAAGTCGCCATCGAGTCGATGGAACTGGTGGTCGAGACGCTCACCTTCGAAGTGCCCCCGAAGTAAGCCATGCCCCGCCTGCGTGCTCCTGGTGTGTACTTCGAGCCGGGCGACCCGCCCCCGCGGCGGATTGCCGAGGTGCGGACCGACATCGCCGGGTTCGTGGGCGTTGCCGTCCGCGGCCCGCTGCACGTCCCCGTCCGCGTAGAGAGCTGGACGCAGTTTCTCACCCGGTTCGGCGGGCACACCCCCGACGCATTCCTGGCCTACGCGGTCAAGGGGTTCTTCGACAACGGCGGCCAGACGTGTTGGATCGTTCGCGTCGGGGCGGAGACTCCGCACGCCACACGGGCCTCGCTGATCCTGCTGAACCAGAAGGGGGAGCGCGTGTTCCGGGTTCGTGCCCGCGACCTCGGGCCGGGGTCGGAGGAACTCACCGTGCGCGTCGAGGCCGCTGCCGGCCGGCGGTTCAGCCTGTTCGTCGAGCGAGACCGCGACGTGCTCGAAACGTGGCGGGATCTCGATCCGGTTTCCGACCAGCCGCCAGGCCGCCGGGCCGACAACCGCTACGCGATCGACGTGATTAACGGCCGGATCTTGAAGGACGCGGACAGCGGTCAGCCCGACGAGGCCGAGCGGACCGAACTCGGTTCCGTGCTGATCGAACTGGAAGACCTGCGGCCCGCTGTCTGGGAACCGGACCCGACAGAGGTCGCCCCCCGGCTCGCGAAGTTGCCTGTCGGCGTGGCCGCGCCCCAGGCTTACGTTCGCCGTCGCGATGCGGCAGGATCGGAGCGCGTCGCGGCCGTGCCGACCGCGGGCCGTCAGCGGTCGGGCAACCTCGGCTCGGAGGAGCGGGCGACCCCGGTTCTGGCCGACCTTCGCCTGGAACATCTGACCGGCGAGGGAACCCCTCCTGACGTGGTCTGGGGTCTGAAGGCCTTCGAGCAGGTCGACGAAATCGGCATCGTGGCTATCCCCGACTTGCAGTGGCCAGGCTACCCCCCGCCGCGCCGCCCGGCCGCCCGGCCGCTCCGGTGCCAGGTCGTATCGGACGACGGCCCCGGTTCCGTTCCGCCGCTTGCCGAAGAGCGGCCGGGGGTCACGTCGGCCGAGCAAGAGGTCGGCCAGCGGGCGATCATTCAGCACTGTGCGGTGCTGCGGGATCGGTTCGCCGTCCTCGACGTGCCGGTTGGGTTCGACCCGGCGCAGGCGATCTTGTGGGCGACTTCGTTCCGCACGGACGCCGCTCAGTTCGCGGCTCTGTACTACCCGTGGGTGTACTCCCCGGACCCGCTGCCGGGCATGTCCAACGTGCGGCTCGTGCCGCCGAGCGGCCACGTGGTCGGCGTGTTCGCTCGCGTGGACCGGTCTGCCGGCGTGCAGAAGCCGCCCGCGAATGAAGTGCTGATCGAGGTCCGCGGCGTGGAGCGGGAACTGGACGCGGCGGCGCACGGATGGCTGAACGACGAGGGCGTAAACGCGATTCGGCCGTACCCCGGCCGCGGTGTGCGGATCGCCGGCGGGCGAACGCTCGTCGCCCCGACCGATGCCAACCTCCGACCGTGGCGGTACGTGCATGTGCGGCGGTTGCTGATGATGTTCGAGGAGGCGATCGATCAGTCGGTTCAGTGGGTGGTCTTCGGCGACAATCGCCAGGAGCGGTGGCGAGAGATCGACCGCGTGGTGCGGACGTTCCTCGACGACCAGTGGCGGCGTGGCCGCCTCGACGGGCTGACGGCCGACGAGGCGTTCCTGGTGGCGTGCAACGAGGAAACGAACCCGGCCGAGACGGTCGCCGCCGGCCGCGTGGTGTGCGAGATCGCGGTTCGCCCGCCATTCCCGGCTGAGTTCGTGCTGGTGCGACTCGGCCGCCGCGTCGGCGAGACCGGGACCGTGGCTTTCACCGGGGGCGACCGTGCCTAGCGACAACGACCTTCGCGAACCGTTCCTCGCGTTCGCGTTCGAGCTGCGCTTCGACGTGGAGTCCTACGGCGGATTCAGCGAGTGTACCGGGCTGAACCTCGAAACGCAGGTGCAGGAGTACCCGGAGGGCGGCTGGAACGGCGGCACCCGGCGCTTCCCGACGCGGACAACGCAGTCGAACGTCGTCCTGAAACGCGGCATCGTGGACCGGCGACTGTGGGATTGGTACTTCCTGGTCGCGCAGGGCCGGACGGTGCCGAAAAACGTCCACATTCGTGTTCTCCGCCCGAACGGCGGCGGGGCGGTCATGGAACTGCTGCTGCGCGGGGCGTTCCCGTGCAAGTGGAACGGCCCGGAGTTGAACGCAGCCCAGAGCAACGTGGCGGTCGAAACGCTCGAGCTGTGCCATCAGGGTCTGGAGTGGGTGCCGGGGTAATGGAGAGGCGGCCATGCCGGTTGAAGTCGGGAAGTTCACCACCGAAGTGACCGTCAGCGAGGGCGACCTACCGCTCTCGCCGGTGCAGATCGAGGCGCTGGTGCGGCTCGTCCTGCGGCGGTTGGAAGACGCCCAGCGGGCGGCCGAACGGACCCGCGAGGCGACGACGATCCGCAGCCAGGCCGCCCCGCGGGGCCGTTAACGAGAAGGCATCGCGTGGAACTGACGAAAGCCAAACTGGAGGTTCTCGACGAGGCGGCCCTGGATAAAGACCGGGCCGTGCTCGAGTCGATCGATGTCCAGTTCAACCCGACCGAGTACACGCTGACGAAGGGCGCACAGATCGCGGAGATCGCGATCCCCGGCATCGACTCGCCGATCCTTCAGTTCATCGCCGGGCAGAACGAGAAACTGTCGCTCGACCTGTACTTCGACACGACGCTCGAAGGCGGGGTGGACGGCACGCCGAAGCCGGTGACCGACTACACCCGCCGCGTCTATCAGTTGGTCAAGATTCAGCCGAAGACGCACGCCCCGCCGAAGGTTCGCTTCCGATGGGGCCAGAGCGTGGCGTTCGTGGCCATCCTGGAGAGCGTGACGCAGAAGTTCACGCTCTTCGACCGCGACGGCGTGCCGCTGCGGGCGACGCTGTCGGTGACGTTCCGCGAGTACAAGACGCTGCACGAGCAACTGAGCGAACTGAAGCTCGAATCGGCCGACCACACCAAGCGGCACGTGTCCGTGCAGGGGGAAACCCTCGCCGGGCTGGCGGCCCGCGAGTACGGCGACCCCGGCTTGTGGCGGGTCATCGCCGACGCCAACCCGCGGTTGCCAAACCTTCGCCGGCTCGCCGCCGGCACCGAACTCCGGCTTCCCCCACTGTCGGCCAACGCGACCGGCACGGGAAGGGGTGCCCGATGACAGTTGCGACCCAGCCCATCCCCATCTATACCGGCACCGACTTCTTCGTGCCGCACTTCGAGGTCATGGTTGGCAATCGCCGCCAGTCGGGGGCCGTCTGCCGCGATGTGATTCAGGTGAAGTATCAGGACCACTGCGACCAGATCGACAGCTTCGAGCTGACGGTCAACAACTGGGAGGCCGGCAGCCGGAAGTTCAAGTACCACGATCAGCCGCTGTTCGATCCCGGTCAGATGGTCGCGCTGCAGATGGGCTACCTCGGGGCGTCCGGCGGCGGCCTGCGGACCATGATCCGCGGGGAGATCACCGGCCTGCGGGTCAGCTTCCCTTCGGGCGGTCAGCCGACGCTGGTGGTAACGGGGCAAAACATCCTGCATCGCTTCCGCAACGAGCAGCGCAGCGAGCGGTACGACCGCCTGACGTACTCGGAGATCGCGCAGCGAATTTGTGCCCGCAATCAGGTGCCGTTCGTCGCTCTCAAGGCACTGATCCCGGAGACGCGGCACCCGTCCCTCACCCAGACTAACGACTACGATCTGAAGTTCCTGATGAGCATCGCCGATAAGGCGGGGTACGAGTTGGTCGTGACCGAAGATCAGGGGCAGACGGCCATCACGTTCGGCCCGCCCAACCCGGCGGCGAAGGCCACATACCAACTCACCTACGGCCGCTCGCTGATCGAGTTCCAGCCCGAAATTTCCTTCGCTCAGCAGGTCGAGGAGGTCGTCGTCCGCGGGTTCGACCGGGACAAGGGGCAGAACATCGAGGTGAAGGCCGGCGGCGGCACTCTTGCGAAGAAGATCAAGCCCGGTGCGGCCAACCCGGCGAAGGGCCGCAAAGAGATCGTCGGCCACAGGGCCGTTCGGGATGAGCAAGCGGCCCGCGAACTGGCCCAGGCGACCCTGGCGCGGATTCACAACGAGGCCGTGAAGGCGACCGGGTCGGTCATTGGCCTCCCCGACCTGCGCACGGGGTGCCAGCTCCACATCGACGGCCTGGGGAAGCGGTTCAACGGCCGGTACTTCGTGACGGCCACAACGCACACCCTCGGCACGTCCGGGTATGTCACGCAGTTCGAGTGCCGCCTCGAAGAACTCTCGAACGCAACGAAGGGGGAGTCTCTGCTGGCACCGGAGAAGTTCGCATGACCGACACCGACACCGGAGTGGGCCAGTTCGTGATCGGCACCGTGTCGCAACTGGACGACCAGAAGCCGGGGCGCGTGAAGGTTCGCCTGCCGCATCAGGGCATGTGCGAGGGGAGTTGGTGTTCCGTCATCGTGCCGATGGGCGGACCCGGCCGCGGGATGGTCTTCCTGCCGGAACCCGGCGATCAGGTCGTGGTCGCGTTCGAGCAAGGCGACTCGGACATGGGCTTCATTTTGGGGGCGATCTGGACGGACACGCAGAATCCGCCCGAACTCGACGGGCAGCCGAAGAAGAACAACCTCCGCCTGATCCGCTCGCGGTCCGGCCATCAGCTTCGCTTCGACGACACGCCGGGCAAGGAGCGAGTCGAAGTCGTGGACAAGGACGGCACCCGCAAGGTCGTGATCGACACGTCGGGCAAGAAGATTCAGGTGATCTGCGAGAAGGGCGATGTCGAAATCACGGCCGGGTCGGGGAACATCGCCTTGAAGGCCGACCAGGGCGAATTGACCCTCTCGGCGAAGACGGTGTCGATTCAGTCGAAGGGGAAGATGGACATCAAAGCGGAGGCCGTGCTCACCCTGAACGGCAAGCTGGTGAACATCAACTGAGCTGAGGTAGACATGGGACTTCCCGCGGCGAAACAGGGCGACAAGGTCGTGGCGGTGGACACGCACCTGATCCAACTGCCCGGCCCGGTCACGCCGGTGCCGGTGCCCCACCCATTCAACGGGACGCTGGACAGTGGCCTCAGCACGGATGTGAACTTCCAGGGGCGAGCGGCGGCGGTCCTCGGCAGCCTCGCATCGAACATCCCCCACCTGCCGGGCGGCGGGTCGTTCGTCGTGCCCCCATTGAACCGCGGCCAGGTGACGGCCGGCAGCGC
>JBBQCQ010000096.1:0-9416 GCA_038318835.1 Gemmatales bacterium
TGTAGACGTGCTTGCCGGCCCGCATGGCCAGCACCGACGCAAGGGCGTGTGAGTGGTCGGCCGTGCTGACCGTGCAGGCATCGAACACTTTGCCCATTTCGTCGAACAGCCGGCGGTAGTCGAAGAACTTCTTCGCCTGCGGGAACTTCTTCCCCTTCTCGGCGGTGCGGTTGTCGTCGATGTCGCAGAGGGCGACGACCGGCCGGAACTGTTCATGAAGGCCACGCCCGAGCGAGTCGTCCACCCCGGCGACCCGATCCGCGTGCGGGCCGACAGCACCTGGAGCGTGCCCGAACCGGAACTCACGCTCGTGGTATCGAGCGACCTGCGGATCGTGGGCTACACCGTCGGCAACGACGTGAGCGCCCGCGACATCGAAGGCGAGAACCCGCTATATCTGCCGCAGGCGAAGATTTACGCAAAGTCGTGTTCGCTCGGCCCGGTCATCACGCCGATTGCATCGATGAAGAACCTGGAACAAACAGAAATCCGCCTCGTGATCCGCCGCGGGAACGATGTGGCCTACGAGGGGAAGACGAGCCTCGACATGATGGCCCGGACGCCGCAGAGCCTGGTCGAGTGGCTGGGCAAAGAAAACGAGTTCCCGCACGGCGTCCTGTTGCTGACCGGCACCGGCATCGTCCCGCCGGACGCCTTCACGCTGAAGCCCGGCGACGTTGTGTCGATTAGCATCGACGGCATCGGCACTTTGACGAATCCCGTCGGCGAGTAATCACCGCCGGCCGCCACGATTGCGGTAGACCTGGTCCCACTTTGATGGCTCGCCCGGCAACGATACGCCGGGCACCGTCAGGTCGTACTTCCGGGCCAACTCGATCACCTTCCGCGAGTGGTCTGGCCACGTTCCGGCTTCCAACTTTTTCAAATCGTCCCGCTCTGCCTTCGCCAGCCGTTTCGGCAACTCATTCTCCACATACTCCCGCACGGCAGGCACGTACTCGGCCGATTTGTTCGGCCCGAGGTTGACGCTCGACGGAATGGGCACCTTCAACTCGTTTGCTTCCTTCCAGACGGCTTCGGCGAAGTCGGGCCACTTGCCGGAGGCGGGGTGGTTGTTGAGTTGCCGACGGGCCGACCCGCCATTCTTGGCCATCTGATTCAAGAACGCTTTCGGCAGGTCGTTCGCCGTCTTCACGACTTTGCCGGTCGCCGCCTCGGGGTACATCGGGTGCAGATCGGAGAGGCGAGTGATGAAGTTGCCATAAAGGAACCATTTGAACCAGTCGGGGTTGTTATCCACTTCCTTGCGGACCTGCTCCAAGTCAGCCCGTTCGGCGTTCGTCAGACGCGGCCTCAGCACCTTCGTGACGTACTCCTCGACTTGTCGCGTTAGCACTTCGTTCTCGAACGGCCACGGCCGACGGTCGGTGCGGATGCTCGCCCAATCTTGGCGGGCCACATCCCACAGTAGTTTCCGCTTCGCGTCCTGCTGCTTTCGCTCGGCCACGAGTGTTTCGCGGGCCGGCCCCTCGGCCTGCTGAATTCGGTCCCGCACGACCAGGGGCAAGCCTTCCCGCCACAGCCGCGACTTGACCACGCGGATGACATCCAGTCGCTCGACCGCGGCCGGGGCGGTCAGCACTTCCTTGCGGTAGTTGTCGGGCAGGCGGTCCAACCAGATGGCGTAGCGTTCGAGCACGGCCATGAGATGCAGCTGGCGGTCCGGCTCTTGCGCCGACAGTTCTTCGTCCAGCCGGCGGAGTTGCTGCTGCCGGGAGAGCGGGAACTGTTTGAAAAGGTCCTCCATCTGCTCCAACTCGGTAGACGTCCATATCTCCGTGATCGCGCGGCCGCCAATGTCGTCGGGGTCGGCCTCGGCGAAAAAGTCGGCGTGTTCGAGTTGCTTGACGAAGTCGAAGTCGTCGGCCCCGAGCAAGAGCGGCAGGCGTTCGAGCAGGCGGACTTCTTCGCTCGCTCGCTTGGCCGGGACGAGCTTTTCCAGGTGCGGACGGGCAAGCAGGTGGAAGAAGTACCCACCGCCGGTTGTCAGGAGCAAGGCGACGGCCCAGGCGACGATCTTCCACCCGGCGGCGCTCGCGGGCTGGGGCGGCAGAGCCTGCCCCGAGGTGGTAACAACCGGGGCCGGCAGTGCGGAACTGCTCGTGGGCGGAGCGGCTTCCGCGGCCGGGTAAATCTGCGTGAGGGTCCGGCTCGCGAAGTTCGGCGACGGCTCTGACTTTGGCAGGTAGTCGAGCAGATCGAACGTTTTCTGGAGGCGCTCGGCCTTCTGGCGGGCCTCGTCGTCGGCTGCCAGCTTCGACTCGATTGCGTGCGCATCGGCGGCGTCGAGTTCGCCGTCGAGGTACGCGACCAGGTCGTCGTCGGGCAGTTCCGGTTCGGTCGGTGTCGGCACGGGTGTCACTCCTCGGCCGGGGCGGCGGGTGGGTCGCCGTCCATGTAGATGTATGCCTGCAAGGCCTCACGCAGTTTCTCGCGGGCACGACAGAGCAGCGACTTCACGGCCTTCGCCGTCAGGCCCATCACTTCGGCGATCTCGGCGTAGCCCATGTCCTCGAACTTGTTCAGCACCACGGCCACCCGCTGCCGTTCGTTCAGATCGTCCATCGCCCGCCGGACCACGTCGGCCAGTTCTTGCTGTTGCAAATTCTGCGTCGGCGGGGCGTCGCGGTGAGCGGCCAGGGGCACGTGCGGCCAGTAGACGAGCGACCCGGAATCGCGGAGTTCCAGCGGCAGGTGCTTTTTCCGCTGGCGGTCGCGGAGGGCGTTCAGTGCGAGGTTGTTGGCGATGGTGAACAGCCACGTGCTGAACTTCGCCTTCGGTGTGTACTTGGCCCGCGTGCGGAACACCCGCAGAAAAACTTCCTGGGCCAGGTCCTCGGCCTCATCTTTGTTGCCGACGATATGGTTCAAGATGCCGACGAGGCGGTGCTGGAACCGGGCGACGAGTTCGGCGAAGGCGGCCTCGTCGCCCCGATCGCGAACGCGGAGCATCAGGCGGACGTCCGGGTCGCGGACGGCCATGATCGCACTCGTTTGGCCGGTCATGGGGCCATCGGAAGAGGTTCAGGGGGCCTGGCGGCGTCGGCCTCGGCCTGCCGCCGCAGTTGGCCGCACGCGGCGTCGATCTCGGAACCTTTCCGCTTGCGGACTTTCACGCTGATGCCGTTCCGCTTCAGTTCCTCGATGAAGGCGTTCAAGTCCTCGTCTCGCGGCCGGCGGTAGGCCAGCCCCTCCACGTCGTTCCACGGGATGAGGTTCACATGGGCCTTTCGCCCGCGGAGCAAGGTGACGAGTTGCTTTGCGTGGACGAGTTGGTCGTTCATCTGGCCGAGGACGACGTACTCGAACGTCACCTGCCGGCCGGTCTTCGCGTAGAACTCGTCGCTGGCCGCGAGGATGGCCGGGATGCCGGTCTTGTTGTTCGTTGGCACGATCTGCGTGCGAAGCACGTCGTTCGGGGCGTGCAACGAGACGGCCAGGTGGTATTGTTTGCCTGTCTCGGCGAGTTGTCGAATCTTCGCCGGGAGGCCGACGGTAGAGATCGTGACGTGCCGCGCGCCGATGTCGAGGCCGTCCTTCGCGCCCGCGACCGCGAGGGCGGCAACGAGGTTGTCGAGGTTCGCAAGGGGTTCGCCCATGCCCATGACGACGATGTGCGTCAGCCGCGTGGCGAGTTGACCCGTGACCCCGTACTGCGGTGGTGCATCGGGTTCGTTCGTGAGATTGCGGAGCAGGATCAGTTGTTCGACGATCTCGCCGACGGTGAGGTTCCGCACGACGCCGTTCAGGCCGCTGGCGCAGAAGACACACCCCATGCCGCAGCCGACCTGAGTGCTGACGCACGCCGTCGCTCGGCCGTCGTCCTGAATGAGCACGCACTCGACCATCGGCCCATCGGCGAGCCTCACGAGCAACTTGTGCGTGTCGTCGCGTGCGGCGAGGTGCTTTTCGATCTGCAACCCGAAGACTCTGAACGCCTCGGCCAATTCCGCCCGCAGTCCCTTCGGCAGGTCGGACATTTGCTCGAAGCTGGTCGCACGGGAATGCAGAATCCAGCGGCGGATCTGCTTCACGCGCATCGGCGGCTGGCCGCGGTCGGCGAGCCAGGCGCGGAGTTCGTCCGGCGTCTGATCGAGAATGGCCGGAAGTGGCTTCGCGGGGGCGGGCAAAGAGAGCGGGAGCGTGACAGACATCCAGTTATCTTAACCCGCGAGCGGCGAAGGGGAAAGAAGTTGCCGTCATCCTTCGGGTTGATATTCGTCGTAAACGATCAAGCGGCCCGGCCAGTCGGCGTAAATCCGATCAACGATTGCCCGTACTTTCTTCCACGAAAGACCACCATAGCCCGCCCCGATCCGTGGCATCGCGAGGGAATCAATACCGTGTTCTGTGGCAGCATCCCGCATCGTGGTAAGGCACTTCTCGACGCCGGGGTAAGTAGCCCGACTTCGCCAGTAATCCTCCTGTGTGCCGAGATTGAAGACTGCAATTTGACCCTTCTCAAGCCAGAGAAATACGTCACCGACATTGAATTCGCGGGGGTCAGCTTTGCACCGGCGACGGTATTCTTCGTACATCGCTGGGTATCGTTCTCGAAAGCCGACAGCAATCCCGGCCCCCATCGACCCCTTGCAATTACAACCCTGAGCGAATGCGACCACGTCGAACCGATTCACGAAAAGATCGCCGCTGACGTACTCGATGGGCATGATAAGCTCCACTGGTTATTGTGGAGATCATGTGTTCGGCCGCAACCGGACGCCATGTCGGTAGCAAACGGAATCAGGCGTGGATCGCCGAACCGACCCACGCGGCGCGGGCGGCTTCGCCGACCGTTTCGGTGAGCGTCGGGTGGCCGTGGATGCAGCGGGCAATGTCCTCGGCACTGCCGCGGTACTCCATCACTGTGACCGCTTCGCCGATCAGGTCGGACGCCCGCGGGCCGAGGATGTGGACTCCGAGAACGCGGTCGGTGGCCTTGTCGGTGAGAATCTTCACGTAGCCGTCCGGCTCGTCCATCGCGCGGGCACGGCCGCTCGGGCCGAACGGCACCTTCCCCACGCGGTATTCGCGGCCGGCTGCCTTCACCTGCTCTTCGGTCAGGCCGACGCTCGCCACTTCGGGCCAGATGTAGATGGCGCTCGGGATGAATTCGTAGCTGAAGTGGGCCTTGTGCCCGGAGATGATCTCGGCATACGCCACGCCCTCTTCCATCGCCTTGTGGGCGAGCGTCGGGCCGTCGATCAGGTCGCCGAGGGCCGCCACGCCGGGCACGTTCGTGCGGAACTGCTTGTCCACGGCAATGCGGCCGGTCTTCTTGTCGTAAGTCACGCCGGCCTCGTCCAGTCCCAGGCCCGCCGTGTACGGTCGCCGACCGACCGCGACGAGAACCCGGTCCCCCTCGAACGTCACCGGCTGCCCGGCCTTCTCGGCCGTCACGGTCACGGTGTCGCCGTTCACCTTTGCGCCGATGACTTTCGTTTCCAGATGGAATTCCATCCCTTGCTTCGTCAGAATCTTTTGGACGCTCGCCGCGATCTCGCCATCGGTGACGGGCAGGATCCGCGGAAGGAATTCGACCACCGTGACCTTCGCGCCGAGACGCTTCCATACGCTGCCAAGTTCGAGGCCGATGTACCCGCCGCCGACGACGATCAGATGCTTCGGCACGCTCTCGAACGCCAACGCCTCGGTCGAACTCACGACCCGCTTGCCGTCGAACTTCAGGAACGGCAATTCGACGCTGTCGCTACCGGTCGCAAGGAGGATATTCTCGGCCTGGTGGGTCGTCTTCTGGCCGTCGGCGTCCGTCACCTCGACGGCCTTCCCGCCGAGCAGTTTGCCCGTGCCGTAGATCGGCGTAATCTTGTTCTTCTTGAACAGAAACGCGATGCCTTCGGTGAGCGACTTGACGACGCCGTCCTTGCGTTTCATCATCGTGGCCAGATCGAGCGACACCTTATCGACGACGACGCCGTGCTTCTGCAACTTGTGGTTCGTCACGTCGAACAGTTCGCTCGAATCGAGGAGCGCCTTCGACGGAATGCAGCCAATGTTCAGGCAGGTACCGCCGAGTGCCTTGTTTGGCCGCCGCTCGACGACGGCCACTTTCTTGCCGAGTTGGGCCGCGCGAATGGCCGCGACGTACCCACCCGGTCCGGCCCCGATCACGATGAGATCGAACATGAACACCTCAAAACGATTCACCGCAGAGGGCACATGAGGGCACATGAGAAAAATCAGGAGAGATTTTCAAAGAGAGTGAATTCTGAACTCTCTCTCCTGCCTTTTCTCACGTGCCCTCATGTGCCCTCTGCGGTGAATACGGATTTAGTTTTAGATATTGAACAACATTCGTTCCGGGCTTTCGACGCATTCCTTGATCCGTACCAGGAACTGCACGGCCTCGCGGCCGTCGATCAGGCGGTGGTCGTAGCTGAGGGCCAGGTACATCATCGGTCGAATCACGATTGCGTCGTTGACGACCACGGCCCGCTTCTGGATGTTGTGCATGCCGAGGATGGCGGCCTGCGGCGGGTTGAGGATCGGCGTGCTGAGCATCGAGCCGAAGGTGCCGCCGTTGGTGATGGTGAAGGTGCCGCCGCTCATGTCCGCGGGTGTAACCTTGCCGTCCCGGGCACGCTTAGCCACAGCCGCAATCTCCTTCTCGATCTCGGCGAAGTTCATCTGGTCGATGTTGCGGATGACGGGCACCATCAGCCCCTTCTCGGTGCTGACGGCCATGCCGATGTCGTAGAAGTTCTGCGTGACGATGTCGCCGCCGTCGATGCGTGCATTCACAAGCGGGAACGCCTTCAAGGCTTCGACGGCCGCCTTCGCGAAGATCGACATGAAGCCGAGCTTCACGCCGTGCTTCTTCTCGAACTTCTCGTTGTACTTCGCTCGCAAGTCCATCGCGGCCGACAGATCGACCTCGTTGAAGGTCGTTAGCGTGGCGGTGGTGTTCTGACTTTCGAGCAACCGCTCCGCAATGCGGCGGCGGATCATCGTCATCGACTGCCGGCTCTCGCGGGCCGTGTCGGACTTCGCCGCTGGGCGAGCCGGTTCAGCTTTCGGTGAGCCGTTCGCGGCGGGAGCCGTTTGATGCTTCAGCACGTCCTCTTTCGTCACGAGGCCGCCAGGGCCACTGGCCGCGACTTTCGCCGCGTCGAGGCCGCTGTCGGCGACCATCGCTCGCGCAGCCGGGGAGAGTTTGACGTCGTCCTTCGCGAGTTCGGGTTTTTTCGTCACAGAGGCCGCAGGAGCCGGTTCGACGGTCGCCTTGCCGGTGGGGTCCACACTGCCGATCACCTGGCCGATCTTGACGATCTGCCCGGCCTCCACAGTGATGGTCAGCACACCGGCCGAGGGCGCGCCGATGTCCATCGACGCCTTGTCGGTTTCGAGTTCCAACAGCGTTTCGTCAACTTTGACCGCCTCGCCGCTTTTCTTCTTCCAGTGCGCAATGCGCGCTTCCGTTACCGATTCGCCCGCCGAGGGGACTTTGATTTCGATCGCCATGAAGGTTCCTGCGTAGAGATTCGGATTAAACCGGCACGCCGTGGGCGACTACCCCGCCGCCGTTCTTGCCGGCCGCGACCGCGTAGGTACCGGTGGCTGTGAACGCCTGCTCGACGAGTTCCTTTTGTTCGTGCTCGTGAATCTTGTGCGACCCGGTAGCCGGGCTGGCGCTGGCGTCGCGGCCGATGTACTCGACCGGCACGTTTGCCGACCGCAATCGCGGTTCGACGAAGAACCACGCGCCCATGTTCTGCGATTCTTCCTGCACCCACCGCCACTCGACGGCCCGCCGATACTTCGCCAGCACCGCGGCCACCTGCTTTTCCGGCCACGGGTAAAGTTGCTCGACTCGCACGATCGCGACTTCGTCGGTGTTCCGTTCCTTTTGTTTCGCGAGCAGGTCGTAATAGACCTTGCCCGTGCAGAACAGCACCCGGCGAACACGGTCGGCGGCGGGCAGCGTGTCGTCGATCACTTCCTGGAACTTACCGGTAGTGAAGTCTTCGACCGGCGACAGGGGCATCCGCAACAGGCTTTTCGGCGTCATCACCACGAGTGGCTTGCGGAAGGTTCGCTTGATCTGCCGCCGCAGGGCGTGGAAGTAGTTCGCCGGCGTGCTGAAGTTGCACACCTGTATGTTGTCTTCGGCGCACAGTTGCAAGAATCGCTCGAACCGGGCCGACGAGTGTTCCGGTCCAGCCCCTTCGTAGCCGTGCGGCAGCAGCATGACGATGCCGCTACTGCGATTCCACTTCGATTCGCCGGAGCTGATGAACTGATCGATAACGACCTGCGCGCCGTTCGCGAAGTCGCCGAACTGGGCCTCCCACATGACCAGCGTGTTCGGGTCGTCGAGCGAGTACCCGTACTCGAAGCCGAGGACGGCGGCTTCGCTCAGGTTGCTGTCGTAGGCGTCGAACGCGGCCTGCTTCGGGTCGAGGTTGGCGAGCGGGCAGTACGGCGTGCCCTTCTCAAAGTCGTACAAGAACGAGAATCGGTGGCTGAACGTGCCGCGGCGGCTGTCCTGGCCGCTGAGCCGGACGGGGTGGCCTTCCAGGACGAGCGAGCCGAAGGCGAGGGCTTCGCCCGCCCCCCAGTCGATCTTGTTGCGGCTCTTGATGTCGTTTCGCCGCTTTTCGAGGATGTCCTTCAACTTCGGATGGAACGCGAACCCCTCGGGCACGCTCACGATTTGGTCGGCGATGCGATCCACCACCTCGGCTGAGATGGCCGTCTCGACGCTGACCGGCGTGAATCGGTTCGTCATGCCGGTCCAGGCTCCAGAGAAGCCCCGCATCCCCTTCTTGCGAGGGGCCGAACTGCGGACCTCGGTCAGCGACTTATCCAACTTCGAGCGGAAGTCCGCGTCGATGGCGTCGGCCTCGTCCTGGTTCAGCGTGCCGCCGGCCACGAGTTGCTTCGTGTAGACGGTCGTCACGCTCTCCTTCGCGCGGATCAGCCGGTACTCGACCGGCTGCGTGTACGAGGGTTCGTCCCCCTCGTTGTGGCCCCACTTGCGGTAACAGACCAGGTCGATCACCACATCGCTCTTGTACTGCTGCCGGTACTCGAGGGCGAGTTCCGCGACGTACACGGCCGCCTCGGGGTCTTCCGCGTTGACGTGGAAGATCGGCGCTTGAATGAATTTGGCGATGTCGGTGCAGTACTGCGTGCTGCGCGAATCACGGGGGCCGGTCGTGAACCCGATCTGGTTATTCACCACGACGTGAACGGTGCCACCGACGCGGTAGCCGGCCAGGTTGGCCATGTTCAGCGTCTCGGCCACCAATCCTTGCCCGGCGAACGCTGCGTCGCCATGAATGAGAATTGGAATGCCCTGCGTGCGGTCGGCGTCGCCATGCATTTGCTGCTTCGCCCGCACGCGGCCTTCCACCACCGGATTCACGATCTCC
>JBBQCQ010000097.1:0-9354 GCA_038318835.1 Gemmatales bacterium
CATTGACGAGCCTCGCTACGCAGTTTAAAAATACATCTAACTACGGGAGGGCGGCGGGGGGCGTGAAAACGCTCGACGCCGGCGGTAAGGAACCACCAACCCCATCCGCCCGTGGCACGACCAACCGAATGACTAGGCCCACCGAGAGCGATAAGGCTCGGTGGGAAGAGCCGGTGAAATACGCCACTGCGTGTTTTTCCGGCTTTTTTCGTGGAGTCTCCACCCCAACCGGAGGGCAGCGCGTGCAAAAATTGATCCAGGGCATCCACCAGTTCCGCGAACAGGATTTTCGCCCGCTGCAAGGGTTGTTCGAGCAGTTGGCGCAGGGGCAGAGCCCCGAGACGCTGTTCATAACCTGTTCGGATTCGCGAATCGACCCGAGTCTGCTGACCCGCTCGAAGCCAGGCGATCTGTTCATCCTCCGCAATGCCGGTAACATCGTGCCGCCGCACAGTTCGGTCAGTGGTGGCGAGGGGGCGACCATCGAGTTCGCCGTCGCCGCCCTCGGGGTGAAGGACATTATCATCTGTGGGCACTCGCACTGCGGGGCCATGAACGGCCTGCTTCACCCGGAACTGGTTGCCACCTTGCCGGCCGTGGCGTCGTGGCTGTCCCACGCCGAGGCCACCCGCCGCATCGTTCGCGACAACTATGGCCATCTGGAGGAAGCCCGGCTCCTGACCACCGCGGTCGAGGAGAATGTGCTGGTGCAGCTGGAGAACCTGCGGACCCTGCCATCCGTGGCGTCTCGGCTGGCGAAGGGCGACCTGCACTTGCACGGATGGGTCTACAAGATCGAGACGGGCGAGGTGTTCGCCTACGATGCTATGGGGGGGCAGTTTGTCCCGCTGGCGTCGTACCACTACCCGACCAGCGAAACCCCTTTGCGGCGACGAACCTCGGCAGCGATCTAATTCCGCCGACAACTGAAACGAGTGAATGATGGCAGGGTCATCGGCGGATCATGGCTCGTTGGAAGCACACGATCATGGGCACGGCCACTCGCCGCCCCGGCCGTTCGCGCGGCTGCGGCAACTCCTGCAGCCGGAGCGGCGGGACATGCTGGCGGTGATCCTCTTCGCCGTGGCCGTCGCTGTCCTTTCGCTGGCGACCCCGATCGCTGTCGAGTCCCTGGTGAACACGGTCGCCTTCGGCATCCTCTTGTGGCCGGTCGTCGTCATTGCCGGTATCCTGATGAGTTGCCTCGGTTTGGCGGCCGCCATTCGAGCCATGCAGGTCTATGTCGTCGAGTGTGTCCAACGGCGGCTGTTCGTTCGGGTGGTGGCTGACTATGCGCATCGTCTTCCGCGGCTCAAGTTAGAAGCTTTCGACCACCGCTACGGCCCCGAACTGGCGAACCGCTTCTTCGATGTCCTCAACCTGCAAAAGTCGCTCGCCTTCCTGCTCCTGGACGGCGTGGCACTCGTCGTGACGGCGTTCGTCGGAATGGCCGTGCTTGCCTTCTACCACCCGTTCCTGCTCGGGTTCGATATCGTGTTGGTGTTGATGATCGCTTTCATTCTGTTCGTCCTCGGCTGGGGTGGTGTCCGCACCAGTCTGCACGAATCGCACGCCAAGTACGACGTGGCGGCGTGGCTCGAAGAAGTTCTCCGTTGCCTGCGCGATTTCAAGTTCGCCGGGGGCGGGCAACTCGCTCTCGAGAAGGCGGACCAACTGGCTGAGGAATATGTCGACGCCCGCCGGGACCACTTCCGGGTCGTGTGGCGTCAGACGGTCTTTTCCCTCGGCTTGCAGGTCGTCGCCAGTACGGGCCTGTTGGGGCTCGGCGGGTACTTGGTCATCCACCGCCAACTGACTCTTGGCCAACTCGTGGCGGCGGAACTGATCGTCGCACTGGTCGTGGCTTCGGTCGCCAAATTGGGGAAGTATGCCGAGGCGTACTACGACCTCTTGGCAGGTGCCGAGAAGCTCGGCCTCATGACCGATCTGCCACTCGAACGCGAAGGTGGGGAGGCACTCGCGGGGGGCGCACGCGGCATGGCCGTGCGGGTTCACGGCGTCGATCACGTCTTGCACCGCACGCTGCCAGCCGCGGCCGAGTGGCAGATCGCGCCGGGCGAACGGGTGGCAGTGGTCGGCCCGCCGGGGTCGGGGAAGACGCTGCTGTTCGAGACGGTCTGCGGCCTGCGCGAGCCGGGCCACGGCGTCTTGGAAGTCGATGGCATCGACATGCGAGGATTGTCGCTGGAAAAAATGCGTGGTGACATGGCGTTCGTCGATGGGACCGGCCTTTTCACTGGTACCGTGATCGAGAACGTCCGGATGGGCCGCCCGCACCTGTCGCCCGCGGACGTGCGTGAGGCGATTCTGGTGGTTGGCCTCCTCAATGCTGTTCATCACCTTCCCCACGGACTTGAAACGGCCCTGATTCCCAGCGGTGGGCCGCTATCTGCGAGTCAGGCTCGGCGGCTCACGCTTGCCCGTGCAGTGGTCGGTCGGCCCCGCCTCCTGATCCTCGATGGTGTGTTGGACGCGATCGATTTGAGCGATTGCCCCGACCTCTTGCCCCTGTTGTTTGATCGCTTGGCCCCGTGGACGCTCCTCGTTGCTTCTAACAACCCGACCATCCTCGGCCTGTGCGACCGGGCCATCCGATTGTCTCCTCCCGAAAACCCCGACCTCGTCCCACTTTCCGTATCAGGAGCGAGCCGATGATGATCTCGCTACGAGCACGCCCCGCGTTCAGTTCGCAGACGCCCTTCGCGACGTTTCAACGGGTCCGCACGCCTCGGCCGGCCAAGTGGGTCGCCCGCTTGCTTTTGCTAGCCTTTCTGGTGTCGCCCATTGCCCTGGTGTTCGTCCCGTGGCAGCAGACCCTCCGGGGACGTGGGCAGGTTGTCGCCTTCGCCCCGACCGAGCGAAAACAAGTTGTGACCGCACTGATTGGGGGGCAGGTCCGCAAGTGGCACGTCGTCGAAGGATCGAAGGTGAAGATCGGAGACGCGATTGCCGATATTGACGATAATGATCCCGAGTTATCCGGCCGGCTGGACGCTCAGCGGAAGTTTCTGTTAAGCCGCAGGCAGGCGGCCGAGGAAGAAGTCGTCGAGCAGACACGGGCGGTGGAAGCCCAAGTCCGGTCGGCGGCGGCCGCCGTCGGTGCGGCCAAGGCGAATCGAGACGCGGCCACGCTCTTGGTCGATGTGGCCCGGCAGGCGCGGAATAATAACGAGTTTGCCAGGACTTTCGAGCAGAGCCGCTACGAGATGTTCGACAAGCTGTTCAAAGACAAGGGACTAGAGTCGGAGCTAAACCGGGACGAGGCGAAGGCCCGCTCCGACCGGGCCTCCACCGACGTGAAGCGGGCAGAGGCCGAGATCAAACGGGCCGAGGCCGCGGTGCTCACCAACGACTCGGTCGTGCTCCAGGCCGAAGCCAACGGCCTCTCCACGGTGGCGACGACCCGCCGCGACCTCCGACGGGCCGAGCAGAATGTGTTTTCGGTCGAGCGGGAGTTGCAGGAGATCGACACTCGTATCGAGCGATTCAAGGCCCGCTTCGTGAAGGCTCCGTGCGATGGTGTGGTGTTCCGCATCTCGGCGGACGGGCAGATCGGGCAGTACGTTAAAGAAGGCGACGAACTGGCGGTGATCGTGCCAGACACAACCGACCGGGTGGTGGAACTGTTGATCGATGGTGTCGATGCCCCACTGATCGCCGCCCACATGGAAGAGACCGGCCGTGGGCCGCACGTCCGGCTTCAGTTCGAGGGGTGGCCGGGGGTGCAGTTTGCCGGTTGGCCCTCGGTGGCGACGGGCACCTTCGGCGGGCGCGTGCGCCAGATCGACCCGACGGACGATGGGTACGGTCGGTTCCGCATTCTCGTGGAACCGGAGGAGATGTTCGAGGAGGATCGGTGGCCCGAAGGCCTGTACCTGCGGCAAGGGAATCAGGCCGTCGGATGGGTCTTCCTGAATCGGGTCACTCTCGGCTACGAACTCTGGCGACAATTCAACGGGTTTCCGCCCGTTGTCGCCCCGAAACCACCTGAGAAGAAAGACGGCAGTAAGCCGCCGAAGGTGAAACCTGGATGATTCTTCGTGCCGCTGTACTTGTTTTCCTGCTCCTCGCCGGATCGGGGTGTCTCGAACCGCAACGGCACGCGCATGTCTCGCGGCTGACGCCGCCCAACTCCGTGGGTGTGCCACCCACACTCAAGCCCATTCCGAGGGCGAAGCAACCCGTCGTCGTTGCGAGGCCTACCGAGCAGGGGATCACGTTGGCCGCGGCTCAAGTGCCGATCGTGCCGGACTCCAAGCCGACCGGGCTTGAACCTCCGGCCCCACCCGCCGCCCCACCGCCTGTGCTCGGGACAGCCGCGAGTGTCGGTGGGCCGCTGGCCCTGGACGAAGTCTTGTTCTCGGTGGAACGAAACTACCCACTCTTGCGGGCTGTCGAACAAGAACGAGGCATCGCGGGCGGGCGTTTGGTATCTGCGATGGGCGCATTCGACTTGAACTTGACGGCCGGAGTCGATGGCCAGGGAACGACCTACGACAACATCCGCAGTTACACCGGCATTAGTCAGGGGCTGCCCGTCGGCGGGGTGGGGGTGTTCGCCGGATATCGGAATGGGGTTGGGGAATTCCCCACATATAACCTCGGACAGAAGACAGCCGATGGGGGCGAGTTCCGTGCGGGTCTGACGGTCCCACTGTTCCGCGACCGGGCCATTGACCGCCCCCGCGCGAACATCCAACAGGCCCGACTCGACGTCGCGCTGGCTGAGCCAGTGATCGAACGCCAACGGCTCGATTTTCAGCGCGCCGCCGCTCGCACCTACTGGAATTGGGTCGCTGCCGGGCAACGGCTTAACGTGGTCGAGGGGTTGGTTCAGTTGGCCGTGGACCGCGACGCACAGTTGAAAGCGCGGGTCGAGGCCGGACCGGCCGCGAACATCGACCGGGTGGACAACCAGCAGAACATCGCCCTGCGCAATGGCGTGCTTGTGCAGGCCCAACGCGGCTTCCAGCAAGCGACGATCGACCTGTCACTCTTTCTCCGCGACTCGGGTGGTTCGCCCACGCTCGCCGGCACTGACCGATTGGCACCATTCCCCCAAGTTCAGCCCGTCGACGTGCAGACATTCGCAACGTGCGTGCAAACAGCTCTCGAAACGCGGCCCGAGCCACGGCGTCTTCGACTGCAACGCGAGAAAGTGACTGTCGAACTTCGGCTCGCCACGAACCAGACCCTTCCGGCCGTGAATGCCGTTGTCGCGACTTCGCAAGATGTGGGCCAGGGGAAGAGTTCGTTGTCCGGTCCGAATGGCCTGGATCGCACCACCGTAAGCGCGGGTGTCGCGGTTCAACTTCCAGTCCAGCGGCGAGACGCGCGCGGCCGCATGTTGCAGGCCCAAGCTCAACTCGGCCAGCTTGACCAGCAACTTCGCAATACCGAGGATGTCGTCCGAGCAGACGTGCAAGACACTTTCTCGGCACTGGAGCGGTCGTACGAGTTCTATCAGCAGGTGAAAAAGCGGGTGGAGCTGGCCCGACTCGTCGCCCGCGCCGAGCGGGAGCAACTGCGACTCGGGCGCAGCGACGTCCTGCGGGTCACGCTGCGGGAGCAGGCCACTTTCGACGCCGAGATCGTGGAGATCGCAGCACAGCAAGACTATTTCCGAGCACTGGCCGATTTCCGGGCGGCACTTGGGGTTGGGGCCAGCGACGGCTCGCGACCGAAAAGTGAATAATGAAGCATCCTGTGAATCTTTGCACTTCCGAGCCTGGTTCTCATTTCCCGTAAGACAAACACCGCCGGCAGACTATTCCTAGCATCGGCCGAACCTCTCGCGGGGTCCGGCCGTCCGTGGCTGTGTCGCCATTCAGTGAGGAGTTTCCGAAGTGTCCGACGATTCCGCGGCGAGTACGCGAACCGGTTTCCTGTTGGGGACGTTCGCGTACCTGTGGTGGGGAATGGTCCCGCTCTACTTCTCGGCCCTGAAAGTTCGCGACGTAGGGCCGGTCGAAATCCTCGCCCATCGAGTCGTCTGGTCGCTGCCGGTCATGCTTATCCTCACCGCGTTCACCGTCGGCTGGAAGCCGGTGCGGGCGGTTTTCGCGTCGAAAAAGCTCCTCCTGCTAATGTTCTCGTCGGCCCTGCTCCTGGGCGTGAACTGGCTCCTCTACATCTACGCCACGACGCAGGGAAAGGTCACGGAAGCTGCGCTCGGCTACTTCATGCTCCCGCTCGCCAACGCCTTTCTCGGCACGATGTTCCTCGGCGAAAAGCTCCGCCCCGCCCACTACCCCGCGCTCGGCCTGATCGCCGTCGGCTTCGCGGTGCCGGTGTTCGTGGCCGGCGAGTTGACGTGGATCGCGCTCGCGCTGCCAATCACCTTCGGGCTGTACGGCTTCGTGCGGAAGGCCATCCCCGTGGACGCGCTTGGCGGGTTGACCGTGGAATCGTTGATGATGTTGCCGCTCGCGCTCGGCGGGTTGGTCTACTTTGCGGCGTCGGGGCAGGGGCACTACGGCCCAAGTTGGGAACTGAACGGCCTACTCATGTTCAGCGGCATCGTCACGGTCGCCCCGCTGTTGACCTACGTGATGGCCCTGAGGCGGTTGCCGTTGATCGCGGTCAGCTTCTTGCAGTTCATCTCGCCGTCCACGCAACTGCTGATCGCGCTCTATTTCCTCGGCGAGACTCCGCCGCCGCACGTCTGGGCGGCTTACGCCTGCGTGTGGGTGGCCGTCCTGATCTTCCTGGCCGACGCCGCGTGGCACACCTACGCCACTCGCCAGCGGAACCGCCCGGAGCGTGCTCCCCTGGCGGTGCCGCTGCTGGTGCCGGCTAAACGATGATCGTGTGAACGGCGGTCTGGAGGTCGCCGCCGGTAACGTGGACGCCGCCGTTCGCGTCGATGTACACGTCGATCTCGCTCCGCACGCCGAACTCCGGCAGGTAAATCCCCGGCTCGATGCTGAAGCAGGTCCGCCGCATAATGTGGCGGTCCTCCTTCGTTTCCAGCCCGTCGATGTGCGCGCCGTTCCCGTGGACTTCCTGCCCGATGTTGTGGCCTGTGCGGTGCGGGTAGAACTCGCCGTACCCGGCCTTGACGATCACGTCGCGGCACGCGTTGTCCACGGTGGACCCGACGAGGTTTTCGCCCTTCGCGAAGGCCTCTTTCACGCGGGCGATTGCGGCGTCGCGGGCGGCGGCCACGATGTTGAAAATCTTCGTGTACTTCTCCGGCACCGTCGGCCCGAGGAACACCGTCCGCGTCAGGTCGCTGTACACCGCCCGCGGCTTGTCGAGCTTCGCCCACAAGTCGATCAGCACGAAGTCGCCGTTGCGGATCGGCGTGTCGGCGGCGGCGTTCGGCTCGTAGTGCGGGTCACCGCTGTGCGGGCCGACTCCCACAATCGGCGGCGAATAAGTCGTGCAGCCGTGGTCGTGGAAGTGCTGCATGATGCGCTCCTGCACGGCGACTTCGCTCGTCTGCCCCTTCGTGCGAATTTCATCGGCGATGAACTGATAGGCCACGTCGTAGGCGGCGTTCGTCACCTTCGCGGCAGCGTAGTGCATCGCCTCTTGCTCGTCGTCCCACGTTGCCTCAAACTGCTGAATCAGGTCGCCGGACGAGACGACATCCACACCAAAGGAGCGGACGAGTTCCAGCGTGCCACCGTCCACCCGGCTGATGTAAGGGTTGCCGTTCCGAGGCGAGTACTCCATCGCGACCGTCTTCGCCCCGGCAAGCAACTGCTGCACGCCGGCTTCGAGTTCTTGCCACCGGCGGTAGACCGTCTTCGAGCCAGGCAGGGCATCCAGCGAGGCCGGCTCGATGGCGTGAGCCAGTTTCTTCGGCTCGCCGGTCGCGGGCACGTAGTAGAACCATCGCCGCGAGAGCTTCTTCTCGGCGAGGCCGACCACCCGCTGCGCGAGGACGTTGATGCCGCGGAAGTCGTAGAGCAGCCAGCCATCGAACTTGGAGGCGCGGAGGGCAGCTTGCACCGCTTGCAAATCGAACATCGGTCGTCTCCTTCGAGGGGGCTTCGAGGTTGTGATACGGATTCGCAGTCGATTCATCTTGCACCCCACGGCGGTGTCGAGATAATCAACATAACTGCCGACGAATCCCACCCCACCGGCCCTTCTCATCATGACTCGAATTCTCTCCCTCGTCCTGTTGTGTGTGCCGGCCGTACTTCTCGCCGCCGATCCGGAGGTGGACCGCAAACTTCTGAAGCCGGGCCTCATCGCCGCGTTCACGGAAGCGACGGGTCGCGAGAAACCCGCGACGAGTTATCGCCTCGAACCCACCGTCGCGCTGGCCATCAAGACGGGCGAGGGGGCGTCGTTTCGCGGTGCGGTGTCGGCGGCGAAGTGGACCGGGTACATTCAGATCGTGACGGCCGGTTCGTACCAGTTCTCGGCTGCGTATCAGGGTGGCACGCCCGCGGTGACGTTGGCCCGTGGTGGGCAAACGCTGACGGGCCTTTCGCCGGCGAAGGACAAGGCCCGTACCCTGCAAGCTGAGGACGTGACGGGGCCGGCCCTACTCATCGAACCCGGCGTCTATGCCTTCACGGCTGCGTTCGACATCGACACCAGCGGCGACGCGAAGGAGCGACGCTTCGCACTTCAGTGGCAAGGCCCCGGCTTCCGCCGCGAGCCGATCCCGAACTTCTTCTTCGGCCACCTGCCGGAACAGCGGAAGGACACGATCGATGTGTCGTTGCCCGTGGACCAGGGCCGATTTCTGTTCGAGGAATCCGGCTGCAAGAATTGCCATCATCCGAAGGCCGATGACGCGATCGGCAAAGGGTTCGTGAACCGCACCGGCCCCGATCTCTCGGAGGTCGGTAAGCGGGTTTACGCCGGCTGGCTCGACGAATGGCTGGCCGACCCGAAGAAACTGCGGCCGCACACGACGATGCCGAAGCTGTTCACCGACGACGAGGTGGGCCAAGCCGAGCGTTACGCCGTCGGGCAGTACCTCACATCGCTGGGTGGACCGCTGCCGCTGCCGAAAGTGCCGACGATCTCGAACGAGTGGTCGAAAAGCATGGACGCTGGCGAGAAGTTGTTCACGCTCAGCGGGTGTGTGGCCTGTCACGGCAAACAACTCGCGGGCACGGCCAAGAAGAACGAGGACGATGACGACGACAAGCCCGTGAAGTACGAGCCGAGTTCCAGCCTCTTCGGCCTCGGCAGCGACACCGGGCCGCAGGCGATCTATGCCCTCGGGGGGCTTGGCAGCAAGACGACGCCAGAGCAACTTCAGAAGTACCTGCTCGACCCGCTGAAGACAAACCCGAACGGCCGGATGCCGAACATGCAACTGAAGGACGACGAGGCCCGCGACCTCGCCCGATACCTGAACCG
>JBBQCQ010000098.1:0-9318 GCA_038318835.1 Gemmatales bacterium
GGAACGGGGAAGTCGGAATGCGGAATACGGGCAATGCTGCGGTATCGTTTCGTGAATCCCCACCCCAATCGTTTCATTCCGCACTCCGAAGTCCCCGTTCCGCAATCGAAGTCATTGGTAGCTCGCGGCGATCGCGTAGCAGACCAGGTGCCACCCGTCGGCCAGGACGAACAGCAGGATCTTGAACGGCGCGGAGATGGTCACCGGCGGCATCATCACCATGCCCATCGCGGTCAGCACGCTGGACACCACCAGGTCCACCATCAAGAACGGCAGGTAGATGCAGAAGCCCATGATGAACGCGGTCTTCAGTTCGCTAATCATGAACGCCGGCACCAGCGTGAGGAACGGCGTCTCTTCGGGCGTGTTCACCGTCGTCTTCGAGAGGTGCAAGAATAGCGTCAGGTCTTGCTTGCGCGTGTGTTTCAGCAGGAACTGCCTGTGAATGTCCGCGGCCTTCTGGATCGCGAGGGGGCCGCTGAGGGTTTTGTTCAGGTACGGTTGCAGGGCTTCGCGGTCGATCTGGTCGATGGTCGGCTTCATGATGAACAGCGAGAGGAACATCGCCAGGCCGATGAGCACCTGGTTCGGCGGCACGTTCTGCGTGGCCAGGCCTTGCCGGGCGAACGACAGCACGATGATGACCCGCGTGAAGCAGGTCACGGCCATCAGTGCGGCCGGTATCAGGGCCGTCAGGCCGAGGGCGAGCGCGAGTTGCACCGGCGGCGAGGCGTTGGCCAGGTTCAGGCCGTCGGGGCGGCTGAGCACGTCGGCGATGTCGGCCATTATGCGGCCCCCGTGGAGAGGCGGATCGGGCCGACGACGTTCGTTGGCAGGGGGCCGGGCAGTTCGGTGACGGCCTTCACGCCAGCCGGATCGACGCCGATGAGCAACCGACGGTCGCCAGCCCGCACCAGATGCACGAGGCCGCGGGCGAGCGTGACCGTCGCCAGGATTTCCATGTTGCCGGTGGCGACGGGGCCGGGCTTCTTCCAGCGCACGAAGACGATGCACGCACCGGCGAGCACGGCGAGGCCGAGGAGCATTTTGATCAGGAAGATGGCGTAGTTTGGAGCTTCCCCCGCGGCAGAAGCGGCCGGCGTGGATGTGGGGGAACCGCCGACGAGTTGCGGCAGCAGGAAGCCAGCGACGACGACGGCCACGCCGATCGGGACGAGCTTGTTTGGCGCAGGTTTCGCGGGGGTGGGGGGCATCGGGTTCAATCCTTGAACCGGGGGGTTGTCATCGGGACTGCCCGCGGACGGTCGTCTGCGGGCTTTGCCCGTTACTTGGGGACCGTCGTCCGCATCTTGTCGAGCAGTTGGCCGGCCAGCGCGATGTCGGTAATCTCCGAGAGCACCTTCGCGGCCTGTCGCTCCTTCATCCGGCCGAGCAACCGCACGGCGGTGTCGAGTTTGCCGCCGTTGGCCATCTCCTGAAGCTGTGCCGCGGCTTTCTCGGCCGGCATCGCCTCGACCATCGCGGCCATCTTGTCCAGGTTTTTCGCCTCGGCTGCGTCGGCTTCCGCTTGGGCTTTCTTCAGGTCTGCGGGTAGCGGCGTCTTCTTCACGTCGGCTACGACCTTCTCCAGATCGTCCCGCTGCTTTTGCAGGTTCGCCGCTCGGTTGTCGAGTTCGATGTTGCGTTCGAGGGCGGCCTTCGTTTCGGTCGTCACCTGTTTCGTCAGCCGGTCTTGGGTCTCGCGTTGTTCGCGAGCGTCTTGCAGAACGATCTCGATCTGCTCCGTGCGTCGCTGCTGTTTTTCTTCGCGGTCGCGGATGCGGGCCATCTCGCCGGCGTCCGGGGCGTGCGAACTGTCGGCCGCGTGCGGCTTGTCGGCCGGCGTCGCGTGGTCGTCCTTCGCCGGCTCCTTCCTGGGTTCTTCCTTCTTCGCTTCGGGCTTCGTGGCCTCTTCCTTCGACTGCTTCAACCAGATCGACAGGCCGGCCGACACCGAGAAGAGGAGCATCGACGTGAGGGCGATGATGATGAGGTTTTTCATGGTGTTACGCCGCCTCGGTTCGAGCCGTTTGCGCGGTCATCCATTGCCGCAGACTGACCTCGTCGAGTTGTTCCTGAGTTTTCGCCTCGCGTTCCCGCTTCCAGGCATCCCACTGCTGCTGGCGAATGGACGAAAGCGCTTCCACCTCGCTCGCCACGACCCTGCGTTCCTCGTGGGCCGTCTTCAGTTTGTCCTCGGCTGCCTGGGCTGACTGTTCGGCCGCGGCGAGTTGTCGGCAGAGGTTCTCGGACAGCTCGAACACGTTCACCCACTGGCACGGCGACACGCCCTGGCCGAGCCGCCCACTGAGCGTGTCGGCCACACGCACTTGCTGAATTTTCAGCCCATCCACGACGACGCGGGCGGAGACGACGTCCTGATTGGCACGCGCCTCCTCGGCCTCGGCGATGCGCTTCAGTTGCGCCTTCACCTTCAGCACCCGGTCCAGCGAGAACTCGAATCGCTTCATGGGCACCCGCCTCCAAGGGCGGTGGTATGACAAGGTGGGTAGACGGCGTCAAGGCGACCTGGCGAGCAGAGCACCGTAAGGTGCCGGGTGTCTGACGTTGCGATTCACCCGGTACCTTACGGTGCTCGGCTCGCCTAGAAATTCCACTCGCGCGTTAGCTCCAGCATCGCGGCACGGGTCTGGTCGAAGTTCGCGCGCTCGCCGATGTCTTGCTTCAGGAACTTCTCGACTCGCGGCATCAGGTCGATGGCCTTGTCGTCCTTGAGGTTGTTTCCCTTCTTGTACGCCCCGACGCGGATCAGGTCTTGAATGTCGGCGTGCGTCGCCAGAATCTGCCGCAGCTTGCGGGCGGCGGCGGCGTGCTCCTTCGACACCACATCAGTCGCGATGCGGCTGATACTCTTCGACACGTCGATGGCCGGGTAGATGCCGCGTTCGGCGATCTTGCGGTCCAGCACGATGTGCCCATCCACGAAGGACCGCACCGCGTCGGCGATCGGTTCGTCCAGGTCGCCGCCATCCACCAGCACCGTGAGCAGTGCCGTGATGCCGCCGACGGAAGCGTTGCCGAGTCGCTCGATGGTGTTCGCTAGCACCTGGAAGACGCTCGGCGTATAGCCGCGGGACGACGGCGGCTCGCCGCGGAGCAGGCCGAGTTCCCGCTGGGCGAGGGCCAACCGCGTGAGGCTGTCGATCATCAGCAAGACTTGCTCGCCGTTCTCGCGGAAGGCATCGGCGATGGCGGTGGCCGCCTGCGTGGCCCGCACCCGCATGAGCGGGGTTTGCTCGCATGTCGCCACGATCACTACGGATCGGGCCAGCCCGTCGGGGCCGAGGCAGTCTTCGAGGAACGGGGCGACTTCGCGGCCGCGTTCGCCGATGAGGGCGATGACGTTCACGTCGGCGTTGGCCCCCTTCGCCATCTCGCCGAGGAGCGTGCTCTTGCCAACGCCGGACCCCGCGAAGATGCCAACCCGCTGGCCGTGTCCGAGGGTCAGCGTGCTGTCGATGGCGCGGATGCCGCTAACGAACGGCTCGCGGATGCGGGCACGATCCATCGCGGCCGGGGCGGGGCGGTTCACGGGTTGTCGCGGGCAGTCGGCGAGCGGTCCCTTGCCATCAAGCGGGCGGCCGAGACCGTCGATGACGCGGCCGAGCAACCCCGGGCCGATCGGCACCGTCAGGCCGCTGCCCATGCGCACGACCGGCATCCCCGGCGTGAGGTTGTCCACCGGGTCGAACGGCACCAGGAAGGCCAGGTTGTTCTCGAACCCGATGACTTCCGCCAGGATCGACTCGCCGTCCTTGCGCACGATGCTGCAATGGTCGCCGACGGACGCCTGAATGGTGCTCGTGAGCAGGCCCGTGGCGCTCTTCAGGTATCCGCCCTGGCGGTACTGCGAGGTCTTGGAAATTCCGCGGCTCAGCTTGGTCACATCCAGACCGAGCGTGGGCGTCTTTCGGATCTCAAGCATTTCGGGCATCGGCCAAGTTCCTGAGCAGGTCGTCGCGGATTTCGGCCAAGTGGCGGGCCGGGTCGGAGAGAATCAATGAGCCGTTGCCCCCCTCGACGCGGCACTCGCAGCGTTCGAGGCTGGCGTCGGCCACCAGTTTCGGCGCGTCGCCGGAGAGCAGCTGTTGCCCGCCGAGGCGGCGTTCGAGCAACTTCAAATCGTCGGGGTTCAGCCAGACCGTGACCGGCGTATCGTTCACCAACTCGGCGGCCATGTCGCGGACCATCGCCTCGACCGGGAACTCGTCGGCCGTCACCATGCGGTGCAGCAACCGCGTGGCGATGGTCAGCGCCAGTTCGACGGCGGCGTTCTGCAGGCCGTCCATGTTGGCAGCCTGTTGCCGGCTCAGCTCCGCGACCTTCGCTTGAATGGTCGAGAGCGTGGTCTGAATCATCTTGCGGTCGGCGGCCATGTCGCGGCCGATGGCGGTGTCGGAGAGGTTCTGCGGGATCAGCGGCGTGATAAGCGGTTGCGTGATGGGTGCCGGCGGCGAGGGCCGCCGGAACGGCGGCAGCGGCGCGTCCGGGGACACGAACGCGGCGTTCGCGAGCCGCGCGGTGAAGCTCACGCGGAACATCGTAATTGGGGAATCAGTTCGTCCCATCCGAGAGCGTCCTTGATCCGTTGGGCTATTTTCAGCCGTGGGCGAAACTGTTGCCATCCGACGGCATTTCGCGGCTGAAAATCGGTTCGTTCTCGCGCTAGCTTAATAGCTTGCGAGCGCCAGGATTGAAAGCTTTATCGAAGGGATTTCGAGCGATTTTCCCGAGTCGATCCAGGTGGTTTTGGTGGGAACAGAAAGGTGGGGAAACTAGATCATTTGACGAGCTTTTCACAATGGAGAATTACTCTTCGAGCGACACTTTTCCTTCCTCCTCATATTGCCGGAGTACCGCCAAAATCTCAGTCTGTGCTTCCTGGTTCTTGGCCGAGGACACACTTCCGATCATCTCCATCTCTTCGTTCAAAAGCTCGCGGGAGCGGCTGGAGATGTTCTTGAGAATCTTCGCCGCGACGATTTCGTCGGCCCCCTTCAGGGCGGTGGCGATCGTCCGCAGGTTCAACTGCGTGAGCATCTGCTGCAACGGCCGATCCTCGATCTTGCCCAGGTCACTGAAGCGGAACAGCTTTGCCTTCACGCGGTCGGCCAACTCGGTGTCGGCCTCTTCGATTTTTTGCAGCACGGCCAGCCGCTCCATTCGCGGCAAGCCGCGAAGCATGGCTGCGAGGTCGCCGATGCGGTCGGTGGCAGCGGCCTCGGTCGGTTGCTCGATCAGGCTGTTGCCTTTGTCCGCAACCGCGCGGGCGACCTGATTGACGAGGGCGAAGTTCCGCTGGCCCGGCTGCGAGTATCGCATGGCGATGTCGGCCCGCACGCCGACCGGCAAGCCCTTGAGCACCTGCCCGGCGGTGGCCGGGTCGAGGCACGTGAGTACGAGGGCGACGGCCGATGCCGGCTCGCCTTCGAGCGACCGCACGAGGCGGTCGGCAGAGAGTTTCTTGAGCGCCTCGATGGGGTCATCGGGGGCGGGTTTGAGCGCGACCGTGTCGGACGATTTGCCGACCGCCCGGTACTCGCCCGCTCCCGCTCCCGGCGTGTACCCGCGACCGAGGATGCGGTGCAAATCGAAGAACTCGGCGAGGGCGGCGTCCAGGTCGTCTGGCGACGCGGTGGCCGGCGTCAGGAGGTTGGCGCGCAGCTTCTCGGCCGTCGGCCCCATCCGCGTGAGCAGTTGCTCGACCACGTCGGACGGGAGCGCCCGGATGAGCGCGGTGGCCAGTTGTTCGCCGGTCGCGTCAGGCATGGTTTGTTCGGTAGCTGCTCCACGTTCGGGGTCCAGCGTCAACGGCCGTGCAGCCTGAAGGGCTGCGAGCGAGACCGCGTGTCGCTCGCAGCCTTTCAGGCTGCACGGGATGATCGCGATCTTCACCCAGGGCGTTGCCCTGGGCGGAGAGCTGCCAGCCTTTCAGGCTGAAAACCCGATCGCGATGTTACACCGTGTCACCCCTTCACCCTCTGGCCCCCGCCAGCATGGACATCACCTCGGCCACGCGGTCGGGGTCGGTGCGGGCTAGCTCCTTCAGTTTATCGAGCATTTCCTGCCGGCGTTGTTCCGGCGTCACTTCCGGCGGCAGCGTGACCGTCTCGTCGGCGGTCGATGGCGGCACCGCCCGCACCCGGCGGCGGAGCATCGTTAGCGGCACGAGCGCGATAGCCAGACCCACGGCGACTGCCAAACTGATGTTCCGCACCAGGGAAACATAGCCCTGAAGCTTCACGATTCTCGCCGCTTCCAGTTCCGCCTCGGTCGGCTCCGTCGTCGTCGGGAGCGGCAGCAACAGGCGAGTGTTTGTCACCTGAATCTGGTCGCGGCCGGTCGTGAACCCAACGGCTTGCCGGATGATCGCTTCCGCGTCGGCGACGGTCAGGGTCGGGGCCGGTTGCCCCTCGGCCGGCGTCAGGTCGATCATCACCGCGATGTTCAGCTTCTGCAACACGGCCCGGTCAGCTTGCAAATCGCGGATGGTCTTCGACACCACATAGTCGGCGTTCAGCACTTCTTCCTTCGACGACCCGCTGCCGCCGCCACCCGCGCCGGGGGGGCCGCCCGCCGGGGCGATGTTGCTCCGCGCCCCGACCACGCCCGCCCCTCGCGCCGCGGCCGTGGTCTGCGAGTTCGTATTCCGCTCGGCGATGATGACTTTACCGTCCGGGGCGTACGTCTCTTGCCACTCTTTGAGCTTCTGGAAGTTGATGTCCGCGTTGACGCGAACCTGCACCCGGCCGGGGCCGAGCGACCGGGCCAGCATCTCCTCGGCCTTCTTCGCCAGGTACTCTTCGAGGGTGCGGCGGTATTCGATCTGGCCGGACGGCAGGTTCTCCCGTTCGCGGGCGTGCGGGTCGGACAACGGTAAGCCAGTGGCCGCGTCGAGCAGCGTGACGTTCTCCGCCTTCAGGCCATCCACGCTGCCGGCGACCATCGCCACGACGCCGGCGGCGGCCTGCGGGGCAAGGCCGGTGTTCGGCTTCAGCTTCAGCACCACGCTCGCGGTCGGCGGCCGTTGATCGCGGACGAACGGCGTCGGCTCCGGCCGGGCGATCATCACCTGGGCCGATTCGACCGGCGTGATCTTCATAATCATCCGGGCGAGTTCCGTTTGCAGTGCCCGCTGGTAGTTGACGTTCTGAGTGAACGGCGTCGCCCCGAGGGAGGTCTGATCGAACAGTTCGTACCCCTTGCCGCCACGACCGGGCAGGTTGTCGGCGGCGAGCGCGACCTTCGCCTCGGCATGCCGTTCGTAGGGCACCGACACACCGGTGCCGCCGTTGATGAGTTTGTTCGGGATCGACAGCGACGTGAGCTTCGTGACGACGGGCTGAATGTCTTCGAGTTGCTGATTGACAACGAGAGGCGTGTACTCGTTGGTGCCGGTCGAGAGGAACGAGAAGGCGGCGAGGGCCGCGAAGATGAGCAGCGTGACGCCGACGATCGCGACCTTGCGCAAGGTGCCGAGGCCCGCCCAAAAGGCCCGCGCCTGGGTCAGAAGTCGTTGCAGCGGCTCCATCCAAACCCCGGAAAATTAAAAAGGAAAAAGGAAAAGGTCAAACAGCCGGAACGGTTGCACTCGGGCTTTCGACCTTGTCCTTTTTCCTTTCCCTACACTTGCATCCGCGAGACTTCCTGGAACGCTTCCGTCAGGCGGTTTCGCAGTTCCAGCACGAGGCGGAACGACAGATCGGCCTGGGCGACGGCGGCCGCGACGGTGTGCAGGTCTTGCGATTGCCCCGTCACCAGGTCCGTCACGGCTGCGTCGGCGGCCGCGTTCGCCTGCGTGTTATTGTTCACGAGCGACGCCAAAACCTGGCCAAATCCCCCGGCCGGGTTGGTGCTGCCAACCGCCCCACTCGGCCGCGACAGCGGCGTGAGCGGAGCGAGAGCTCCCACAGATTCGATGCCCATATCTCAACTCCGGTGTGCGGTCAACGCGGATTAGCCCCGCAGCAGCGCCAACGCTCCTTCGCTCATCTGGCGGAAGGTCTGGGCGGCTTTCAGGTTCGCTTCGTAGGAGCGGCTCGCGGTCAGCAGGTTGACCATCTCGATCGGCAACTGCACGTTCGGCAGTGCCACCATGCCGTTCTCGTCGGCGTCCGGGTGGCCGGGCATCGACACCCGGATGAACTCGGAGGGGTCTTCGACCACTTCGACCGCCCGCACGCCGCCGAAGGTCGGCAGCGCGTCCTTGCCGGCTTCCTGGCCGAGGACTTCGGCGAAGACCACATCCTGCCGCCGGTACGGCCCGCCGTTCGCGCTCTTGGTCGTGTTCGCGTTGGCGATGTTGTTGGCGATCACTTCCATGCGGAAGCGTTCGGCCGTCATGCCGGAACTGCTGATGCCGCCGGCCGAGAGGAGGTTGTTGAACGGCATGATTCGCCCCGTGGTTAGCGGCCGGTGATCGCCGACCGTAGCGACCCGACGCGGCTCGCCAGGATTTGCGTCGCGGCCTGGTAGAGCAGGCTGTTTTTCGTCATCGCGTTCAGCTCGGCGTCGAGATCGACGTTGTTGCCGTCCACTCGCTCCGGGCCGTCGGACTCGGTCACGACCGGCTTCACGCCGGCGGGTTGGCCGAGGTGCCTGGCGAGTTCCCCCTCGAACGACACTTCCAGCGCCTTGTATCCCGGCGTGTTCACATTCGCGATATTGTTGGCGATGACCTTGTGCCGCAGGGCGGCCACGCTCATCGACTGCAACAACAGATCGGTACGGAAGGCGGACGGCGTCATATCGAGCTAATCGGCCGGCAGACTGGGCAAAGTTGAACGATTCTACTATTTAATCGGCTCGACGCAGAACCTTGATGACGAAACCCATGACTACGACCAGGAAAAGAGTCAAGACTGTCAGCGTGACTGCCCCGCAGGCAATCCCACCCAAGACGAACACCCGCGCCACACCCTCGATAACATGCTTCCCCGAAACCGTGAAACTTGGGAATGTCAACAAGACTACGAGCACGGCGACGGCAATCCACGATCCCGGCGTCGTGGAGTCGAACAACATAGCAGGGCTGGCGTGCGTGTCCATCGCAAGGAATGACACCGCAGCAAGACAGAAATTCCCGCGATCCCGGAACTTGGGCTAAACTGCCGACATGCAGATTCAACCCACGAGTAGCGGAGCGTACACGCTGCCGACGGCGCAGCAGCCCGCGACCGTCGCGCGGTTGCTCGCCGGCGAGACGACCGGGCTGCCCATCGGGGCACTGCTGGCGGGTGTGGTCACGAAGCTGGAGAACGGCGAAACCACCCTCGGCGTGGCCGGGAAACAACTGAC
>JBBQCQ010000099.1:0-9245 GCA_038318835.1 Gemmatales bacterium
AAGGGCGGGCCGAGTACCGCTTCGCGGAAAGCCCCGTGAACGGGGCTAAAACCATTTCTCCACCCACCGGCCCCACCCATGTCACGCGCCTTCCTTCTGATTCTTTTCTTCCCCTCGCTCGCCTTCGCCCAGGGCACGGCCGCTGACTACCAGCGGGCGATGGGCCTCCGCGACGAGTACGCGAACACCACCACGACCCTTACCATCACGCCGAACTGGTACGCCAGCAATCGCCTCTGGTTCCGCGAACAACTGACCGGCGGACGCGGGCGGTTCGTATCGGTCGATGCGGAGATCCAGAAGTCGGACCCGGCCTTCGACCACAAGCAACTGGCCGCCGCCCTCGCGAAGGAAGCGAACAAGAAGGTCGATGCTGAGAAGCTGCCGTTCGACGCCATCGTCATCGATGGCGCGACGATCCTCTTCAAGGCGTTCGACAAGAACTGGAAGTACGATACCGCGAAGGACACCCTCACCTCGGCCCGCGAACCGACGGCTGCTGCTCAGGTCCGCCCGCGACGGCCGCGACCCGGCGACGGCAGCACCCGCTCGCCGGATGGCAAGTTCGCGGCGTTCGTGAAGGACGACAACGTCTGGATTCGCGAGGGCGAAGGGGCCGACCGTAAGGAGTGGCAACTCTCGCAGGAGGGCAAGGCCGAGGACGGGTATCGCTCGGTTTACTGGTCGCCGGACTCGAAGAAGATCGTGGCCATCCGGCGGACGAAGGGCGGCGATCGCGTGATTACTTACGTCGAGTCGTCGCCGAAGGATCAGCTTCAGCCGAAGACGACGACGCTGCCGTACCTGAAGCCCGGCGACCCGATTCCACAGTCGAAGCCGCACCTGTTCGACCTGGCCACGAAGATGGAAATCCCCGTCGCCGACAGGCTGTTCCCGAACCCGTGGGACATCAGCTACGAACACTGGACGCCCGATAGCAAGCGGTTCCTGTTCCTCTACAACCAGCGCGGCCACACCGTGATGCGAGTGATCGCCATCGACGCCGACACGGGCCAGACTACGGCCATCGTGAACGAGGAGTGCAAGACGTTCTTCGACTACTCGGCGAAGCTGTACCTGCATTACCTCGACGCGAAGAACGAACTCGTCTGGATGAGCGAGCGCAGCGGCTGGAACCACCTGTATCTGATCGACAGCCTGACCGGGAAGGTAAAGAACGCCATCACGAAGGGCGAGTGGGCCGTCCGCGGCGTCGAACAACGGGTGGACGCCGAGAAGCGAGAGGTGCTGATTCGCGCGGTCGGCGTGAAGCCGGAGGAAGACCCGTACCACGTCCACTTTGCCCGCGTGAAGCTCGATGGTTCGGATTTCAAAGTTATCACGGAAGGGGACGGCTCGCACAGCATCCAGTGGTCGCCGAACCGCCGGTACTTCGTGGACACGTATTCGCGGGTCGATCTGCCGCCGGTGCATGTCCTGCGGAAGGCCGACGGCTCGAAGGTGGTGGAACTGGCCACCGCCGACATCACGCCCTTGAAGAAGAAGGGGTGGAAGCCGATCGAGCGATTCGTGGCGAAGGGCCGCGACGGCACCACCGACATTCACGGCGTCATCGTTCGGCCGACGAACTTCGACCCGAAGAAGACGTACCCCGTCATCGAGAACATCTACGCCGGGCCACAGGATCACTTCGTGCCGAAGAAGTTCCAGCCGTACTTCCGCTATCTGCAGATGGCCGACCTGGGGTTCATCGTCGTGCAGTGCGACGGCATGGGCACGAACTGGCGGTCGAAGGCGTTCCACGACGTGTGCTGGAAGAATCTCGCCGACGCGGGTTTCCCCGACCGCATCGCGTGGATCAAGGCGGCGGCCGCGAAGCACCCGGAGATGGACCTGTCCAAGGGCGTCGGTATCTACGGCGGCTCGGCCGGCGGACAGAACGCCCTGGGCGGGATGCTGAGCCACCCCGACTTCTACACCGTCGGCGTGGCCGACTGCGGCTGCCACGACAACCGCATGGACAAGGTGTGGTGGAACGAACTGTGGATGAGCTGGCCGGTCGGCCCGCACTACGCGGCCCAGTCGAACACCACGAACGCCCACAAGCTGAAGGGCAAGCTCATGCTCGCGGTCGGCGAGATGGACAAGAACGTGGACCCCGCGAGTACCCTGCAAGTGGTGAACGCGCTGGAGAAGGCCGACAAGGACTTCGACCTGCTGTACATGACCGGGGCCGGCCACGGGTCGCTCGGGTCGCCCTACGGCCAGCGGCGGCAGATGGACTTCTTCGTGCGGCACCTGCTGAGAGTCGAACCGCGGTCGAAGTGAACCCACCCGCCGCGTGTCTTCTCATATAGCCGCCGGTTTACCGGCGGGGCTTTCAAAACCCGCCGGTAAACCGGCGGCTATATCAGGACGTGTTCATGCCCTCCGAGATCACATTCCCCGTCGGCTTGCTGCACCAGAAGGTCGCGGCCGGCGCGATCCTCACCGAGCCGTTGTTCGTGCCGGAAGTCAGCCGGCTGACGGCCTCGCGAACGGCCGCCGTCGCCGCCACTACGAACGCCTTGCGGAAGTTCCTCGCGGACCGCGACCCGGACGATCTCATCCGCCGTCGGCGGGCGACTACCGCCCGCGAACACACATTCACGCTGACGCTCGACCCGCCGCGGGCCAACGAGAGTTGGCGAGCGCCGGTCGAACTGAAGTTCTTCGCGGCCCTGTGGGACCACGAGGGGTACGTGCTCGCCCGTGTGCCGGCCCTCGGCGTCGAGGTCATCGCCACGGCGAAGGACGACCTGGATGCCGTGCTGAAGCGTGAGGCCGTGAGTGCGCTCCGCCGCGGCAACTTCTCGACCGCTTTGCACACGCTCGCCCCGCTGCAAACGGCGACCGCCTTCCGCGTCGAGTGGGTGAACGTGCCGGTGCGGCTGCCGTCGCTGAAGGAACGCGCGATCCGCGGCGAGGACGACGAGGACGAGAAGAAGACCGCCCTGCAACAGGTCGGCACGCTGCTGGTGCCGGAGCATCAGCCGCCGGCCTACGAGGCGGATGATGCCGTGCGACAACTGGCCGACGCACTGACGGCGAAGCCGCCGCAGAGCGTGCTACTGGTCGGGCCGAGCGGCGTCGGCAAGACGGCCGTGCTTCGTGAACTCGTACGCCGGCGGGCCGCGTTCCACCTGGCGGCAACGCCGTTCTACCAGACGAGCGGTTCGCGGATCGTCGCCGGGCAGTGCGGCTTCGGCATGTGGGAGAAGCGGTGCCAGGACCTGGTGAAGGACGCGGCCAAGCGGCGGGCGGTCGTCCATGTCGGGTCGCTCGCGGAACTCATGGACGTGGGCAAGAGCGAGTTTAACACGACCGGCATCGCCACCTTCCTGCGGCCGGCCATCGCCCGCGGCGAGTTGTTGTGCGTCGCCGAGTGTACGCCGGAACAACTGCCGCTGATCGAGAAGGAGAACCCGCAACTGCCCGACGCCTTCCGGCAGATTACCATCGAGGAACCGGACCGCGAGCGTGGCCTGAAGATTCTCACGGCCTTCGCGGCGGCCCACGGCCGTCGCGAGATCGCGCCGCCCGCACTCGCGGCCGTGGACCGCCTGCACCGCCGGTACGCGACGTACTCCGCGTACCCCGGCCGGCTGTTGCGCTTCGTCGAGAATCTCATCCGCGACGGCGAGCCGAACGAGCCGATTCGCGAAGCGGACGTGTACGCTGGCTTCACCCGCGAGACAGGCCTGCCGCGCGAGATCATCGACCCGGACGAAGCCCTCGACCTCGGTACCACGCGCGACTGGTTCGCGAAGCGGGTCGTCGGGCAGGGTGAAGCGGTGGAGATCGTCACGGACCTGCTCGCCACCATCAAGGCCGGGCTGACGCGGGTGAGTCGGCCGATCGCGTCGCTGTTGTTCATCGGCCCGACGGGTGTCGGCAAGACCGAGATGGCGAAGGCGCTGGCCGAGTATTTGTTCGGCTCGCGCGACCGGCTGACGCGGTTCGACATGAGCGAGTACGCCGACCCGTACTCGGTTCGCCGGCTCGTCGGCACCGGCTTCGGCACGGAAGGCCTGCTCACGGCGAAGGTCCGCGAGCAGCCGTTCTGCGTGCTGCTCCTCGACGAGATCGAGAAGGCCCACGCCAGCGCCTTCGACCTGCTGCTTCAGGCACTCGGCGAAGCCCGGCTGACCGACGCCGGCGGGCGACTGGCCGACTTCCGCAACGCGGTCGTCATCCTCACGTCGAACCTCGGGGCCGAGTCGTTCCGCAGCGGCACGCCGGGCTTCAGTGGCAGCACGCCGACGGTGGCCGACGCGAAGGCGCACTTCACGAAAGCGGTCGAGAAGTTCCTGCGGCCAGAGATGTTCAATCGCCTCGACCGCGTCGTGCCGTTCGGCAGTTTGCCGGCCGACGTGATTCGCACGATCGCCGACCGCGAGTGGCAGAAGGTGCTGGCCCGCGAAGGGCTGCGATTCCGTGACGTGGCCCTGACGACGGGCGAAGGGCTGCTCGATCATCTCGCGGCCGTCGGCTTCGACCCGCGGTACGGTGCCCGGCCGTTGAAGCGAGCGATGGAGCGAGAACTCCTCGCGCCGATGGCGCAGCAGATGAACCGCCACGGCGGCGACGTGCCGCTGACGGTGGACGTGGGCCTATCGGCCGGCCGGGCGACCGCGACCGTCCGCCCGGTGCAGGGGGAGAAGGCGAAGCCGGACGCCATCGCGAACTCGCCGCTGGGGGCGGCGGCGCTCCACGCTCAGGGCCAGCGGCGGTGGCACCAACTGCTGCAACAATCGACGGTCGTCCGCGAACTGGAGAATGACATTACGCAACTGCTGACGCGGGCCGAGCGCATCCGCGGCCAGCAGAAACGCGGCCGCAGCATAGGCAAGCAGTTGCAAGACGTGCTCACCGACCTGGGCCGACTGCAAGAGATTCAGGCCGAGATCGCCCGGCAGCGGGACGCGGTCATCACGCTCGAAGACGCCACCCGTGTGGCCTTCCACACCGACGCGGCCGTGGGCGACCTATCGGCCCGCCTCGGTTCCACGCAGCGCGAGTGGGACGCGCTCCTGCTACGGCTCTACGGCCTGAGTGCGCCGAAGAGTAGCCACGTCTGCCTGCACGTCTTCGCCGAGTCGCGGGCGTCGCTGGCCGACGCGGTGAACGGTTACCGGACCATCGCGCGGGTTCACAATCTGTCGGTGGAAATCGTCCGCTATCGGCTGCCGGGGAAGCAACCGCCGCTGAAAGACGATTCGCCGCCGCAGGCGAACAAGAAGCACAAGGCGACGCGGTACTGGCACGAGGACCAGTGCTTCACGAAGTCGGAGTTTCCGCCGAAGCTCGTGCTGTGGCGAGAGGCGGTGCCGCCGGACGTGGACCCGACGGCGAAGGCCGACGTGATCGGCTTCGGCCTCCAATTCCACGGGGCCGGGGCACACCTGCGGTTCTCCAGCGAGGGCGGCCGGCATGCACTCGATAAGGCCGACCTGCCCGACGCCGACACGCCCGACCTGCTGGTGGAGGTGAGTTCCGAGAAGCTCGCCGAGTACCTGCCGGACGAGAAGTTGATCCGCAGGGGCGGCTACGGCGGCTACCCGTTCCGCCGCGCGTACGACCGCGTGAAGGGCACGGTCCTCGACCACGAGTGGACGAAGGTCTTCGCCGGCCCGTGGCTGGGGAACCTTTCGCCGTCGTTCCAGTCCCTGTTAGCGACGGCCGTCGAGACGACCGTCCGCGGCCGACTGATGCAGATGATTTTGGAATAAGTGTCAGCCGTGGCGCGGCGGCATAGTAGTAGGCACACTCCGTGTGCCGTTTCGCTCCTACCACGGCGACTCGATGGGAGTCGCCGCCACCCACAATAGACGGCACACGGAGTGTGCCTACTACTATTTATGCTGTTTCGCATTCCCATCGTCGTGCAACAAACGAAGGCCGGGTACGCCGTCCGGCCGCTGTTCTTCGACAAGCCGACCCGCGAGGATTACAACCTCAACCGGCTTTTCGCGAAGCTGCGCCGCGATCTCGTCGATCTGCTCGAAGACCTCGGCAAGCAGGCCCGCCACGATACCCTCGCCCGGTGGACGTTCGCCCCGACCGTCGCCGTGCATCGGGTGTCCTTCACGATCGAACTCCGCCGCCGGCAGGCGAAGCTGAAGTATCTGTTCGTCACGTTCGCGCATCTCGGCCGCAAGCTCGCGTTCACGCCGGCCGTACCCGCCCTGTGGTTCGAGGTGAACCGCGGCGAAGAGTTAGAAGCCCGCGCGACGGCGGTGCTCACCGAACACTGGCGGGCAGTCGAACGCGACGCGGCCGACGATGAGGAAGTGAAGCCCGAAGCCCTCAACCTCGTCGGCAAGGCGTGGCTGGAAACGCTCGAAGTCACTGCCCGCACGCGGCTGACGCCGCCGAAGGTGCCGAAACACCCGTTCCTGGCGATGGGCAGCGAGGGCACGCCGGACGGCGCGCGGGAACTCCGCCGCGTCGGCCGCTGCCTCGATCAGCTTTACCCGGACGAACTCGACCGGGCCGTTCTGCGCGAACACGAGGTGACGGAACTCGTCCGTCTGCTGGCCGCCAGCGACCGCCGGCCGGTGCTGCTCGTCGGCCCACGGCAGTGCGGCAAGACAGCCGTCATTCACGAGACAGTCGCGCGGCGGGTGGCCGCCCGGAAGCGGCACGACAAGAAGCACGGCGACGTGTGGCTGGTGTCGCCGCAGCGACTCATCTCAGGCATGTCTTACGTCGGCCAGTGGGAAGGCCGCCTGCTCGCCATCCTGAAGCACACCCGCAAGCGGCGGCACGTCCTGTACTTCGACGACCTGATGGGGCTGTACTTCGCCGGGCAGACGAGCCAGAGTTCGCTGAGCGCGGCGATGGTGCTGAAGCCGTACCTGGAACAGCGGACGGTGCGTGTGCTCGCCGAGATCACGCCGGAACAACTGCGGGTGTTGCAGGAACGCGACCGCGGGTTCGCTGACCTGTTCCACGTGTTGCCGGTGCGCGAGCCGAACGACGCCGACACGCTCCGCATCCTCATCGACCAGGAGAGGCGGCTGGAAGGCAAACACGGCTGCGGGTTCCATCTCGATGCGCTGCCGGCCGTCATCGACCTCACACGCCGATACGATCGCGGCCTCGCGTTCCCCGGCAAGGCGGCGGCCGTCCTCACGCGGTTGGCGGTGCGGTCGGCCACGCACGGCGGCCCCCACGAACCCGGCGTGCTGCTCCGCACGCGGCCGGTCGTCAACCGCGACGGCGTGCTGGCCGACCTGGCCGCCCGTAGCGGCCTGTCGCTGGCGTTCCTCGATCCGAAGCAACGCCTCGACCGCGACGACGTGCGCGATCAACTCGCGAAGCACGTCATCGGCCAAACGGAGGCGGTGGAAGCCCTCGCCGATTTGGTGAGCGTGGCGAAGGCTCGCCTGAACGACCCCGACCGGCCGCTGGCGTCGTTCCTGTTCCTCGGCCCGACCGGCGTCGGCAAGACCGAGTGCGCGAAGGCCGCCGCCCGCGTGCTGTTCGGCGACCCCGACCGCCTGTTGCGCATCGACCTGAACGAGTTCAACCAACCCGGCGCGGCCAGCCGACTCGTCGGCACGTTCGGCCAGCCGGAGGGCTTGCTCACGGCCGCGGTTCGTCGCCAGCCGTTCGCGGTGATCCTGCTCGACGAGATCGAAAAGGCCGACCGCGACGTGTTCGATGTGCTGCTGCAAGTGCTCGGCGAGGGCCGCCTCACCGACGCCCTCGGCCGCACGGCCGACTTCACGAACGCCATCATCCTGATGACCTCGAACCTCGGCGTGCGCGAGGCCGAGAGCAATCTCGGATTCGCGTCGCCAACAGAGAAGGACGGCACATACACGCGGGCCGCCGAGACGTTCTTCCGCCCGGAGTTCTTCAACCGCCTCGACCGCGTCATCCCGTTTCGGAAGCTCACACGAGACGAGATGAGCCGCATCGCGAACCGGCTCGTGAGCGAAGTGCTGGCCCGCGAGGGTTTCGGCCAGCGGCAGTGCGTGATGAACGTGACGCCCGACGCGGTGGAACGGGTGATCGACGCCGGCTACGACCCGGCCCTCGGCGCGCGGGCCATGAAGCGGGCCGTGGAACGCGAACTGACGAAGCCGGCGGCCGCGAAGCTGGCCGCCCTGGCGGTGGACGAGTTCACCATCGTCACGGTGCGTGCGGGTGACAGTGGGCTGTCAGTCGAAGTCGGTTCGCCCGGCTTCGTGCCGAAGGTCGAACACGCCACCGACCGCACTCGCGACGAACGGCTCGATCGCTGCCACGACTCCTTTGAATCGCTCAGCGAACAGATCGCCGCCATCCGCCCGCGGGGGGCCGTCGGCCGCACGCCGACGCCGGACCAGGAGCGGTACTTCGCCGCGAAGGAACGGCTCGACGCGGTTGCGGGTGTGCTCGACGCGATCGCCGAGCGGGCCGAGAACGAGCGGATGGCGAAGATCGGAGGGACCGGCGGCCGTGGCTTGCGGCCGCGATACCACATCCTGCCGACGTTTGCAAAAGAGTATGACCCCGACGGGGGGCCGGCCCTCAAGATCTTGATGTCCGCGTTCCGCATGGCGGAGGCGATGGACGAACTGTTCGCCACGGTTCAGCCGGTCGAAGAAGACGAAGAAATGGTGGACCTGGAACAGCAACTCGCCCTCGCCCGGCTGATCGTGGCGACGCCGGCCGACGACCGGCCGACGTACTTGTACATCCGCGACTTCGGCGAACCCAGCTCGTCGTGCGCACTGATGCGGCACTACCGGGCCGCGTGGAAGGCCGAACTCGGCGTCGAGGTCGAAGACCACGACACCTCGCCGGGCGGCGGAGAGCACTGGCACGTCGTGAAGGTGTCCGGCGTGCCGGGCCGCTCGCTGGCCCTGCTAGAGGTGGGCACGCACCTGTTCCTGCCGCAGCACGGCGGCCCGGTGCCGGTGCGGGTGGACGTGGTGAGCGAATGGCCGACGACGCTGCGCGACCCGCACGCCTTCGGCCCGATCGTGCGAGTGTACCCGGAGGGGAAGCCCGTCCTCGACGTGCGCACGGGCCTCGTCGCGCCGCTACCCGTGACGCCGGAGGCGTTCCGCAACTTCACGCTGGCGGCATTGCCGCGGGAATAACAATACAAGCCCGCAGCACGAGTACGGGTATATTCTCCCACCCTTGCTCGTGCTGCGGGCTTGTCGAGAGGACCCATGCCCACGTACCGCTACCCTGTTCTCGTTTGCCGCGATGCAGCCGGGGGCGTGTCGGCCGTCGCCATCGAC
>JBBQCQ010000100.1:0-9144 GCA_038318835.1 Gemmatales bacterium
AGGCGCGATAAATCAGCAGGCCGCAGAAGCAGAACAGGCAAACCGCGAGTGCCGCTTGTTCGCGGCGCGGCGGCGGTGCGGCAGGTTGGGATGCGGGGGTAGTCATCGGGCCATCTTCGGCAGCAGAACCGATACAACTCGCTCAGTCTACTCCCGCGGCAAAGTCAGCACCAGATACCGGCACCAGTTTTCGAGCGATGGCACGGCCCGCATCAGCACGCGGTCGGTTCGCCGCAGCAGTCGCCCAGCCGTCGGCGACACGCGGCGGATCATTTCGAGGAACTGAAAACCCTGCACGGTTAGCCGGGGGAACGCCGCCCGCAACGGCACGAGATCGGCCTTCAGGAGTGGTCGCTCGTCGGGCGTGCGGTGCTTGCCGGGGTATGGCAACGTGCGGCGGGCGAAGCTCAGGAGCGGGTTGCCGCCCCATGGTTCGCAGAACACCGCCACGCCGCCGGGCTTCAGTACGCGCCGCAGTTCGGCTGCCGCCTTCGGCAGATGGAGATGGTGCAGAATGGCACAGCCCCACACGGCGTCGAACGTGGCGTTCGGGTACGGCAACTCCTCGCCGTTGGCCGTGACGGCCTTCACCCGCACGCCGTTCACGTCGGCCCGTTGTCTCGCCTCGGCGACGTACCCTGGCGACAGATCGAAGGCGTCGACGGTCGCGCCGGCCCGTGCCAGCACGACGGCCGCCATGCCGTGCCCGCAGCCGAAGTCGAGGGCCTGTTTACCGCGCACGTCGCCGAGCTTCACGAACGCGGGGCGGACCCAGGTTTCGTGATCGAGGTAGTCGCCGTCCGCGAACCGCAGGTCGGCCCGGCCCGTCTGGTAAGCCGCGGCGCGCTCCCCGGCCTGAGTGTCGTGGAACTGCTGTTCGTGTTGGAGGCGGGCGATGGGCATGAGGAGGTGCTCGAAATCGGAACGCGGATCACGCGGGATCGGAACGCCGGATCAAAGGCGGGATAAAACCAAATCCGGTCTTCGGTTCTGATCCGGTTTTCATCCGGCGTTCCGAATCCTGCGTGTTCCGCGTTCCGTTTTGAATGTTTTCGTAAAATTCCCCACGAGCGTACCACACACCACCCCGCGAAGAAAAGGCGACCTGCCGTGGCTTCCGACCCGACGACCAACCCGCCCCCGCCCGACACGAACGACCACGCGGAAGTCCGCCTCGCGAAACTCAAGCAGATCGAAGCCCTCGGCGTCGATCCGTGGGGCCAGCGGTTCGACGGCCACACGCCGGTCGCGAACATTCGCGAGCTGCCGTGCGCGCCGTTCGACGATGCCAACCCCGGCCCGAAGGTGCGAGCGGCCGGGCGGGTCGTCGGCCGACGGAAGATGGGGAAGGTCTATTTCCTCGACCTGTGGGACCAGACCGGCAAAGTGCAGGTCATGCTCGGCTCGAAGCAGATCGGCGACCTCGGCTGGAAAGTCGCGGAACTGCTCGACCTCGGCGACCTGATCGGCATCGACGGCGAGTTCGGCAAGACGAAGATGGGCGAGCCGACGATTCGCGCGAAAGAGCTGACGTTCCTGACGAAGTCGCTCGAACCGCACCCGACCGGCTACTACGGCATGGCGGACGAAGAGTACCGCCTGCGGCACCGCTACCTCGATCTGGTCTACACGCCGGACACGTTGCGGCGGGCACATCAGCGGGTGAAAGTGCTGCGAACGCTGCGGAACTTCCTCGACGATCGGGGCTATCTGGAAGTCGAAACGCCAACGCTGCACGCCATCGCCGGCGGAGCGGCGGCCCGGCCGTTCCCCACGCACCACAACGCGCTCGACATCCCACTATACCTCCGCATCGCGCTGGAACTGCCGCTGAAGCGGCTGCTCGTCGGCGGCATCGAGAAGGTGTACGAGATCGGCCGCGTGTTCCGCAACGAGGGCATCAGCCGGCGGCACAACCCCGAATTCACGATGTTGGAGCTGTACCACGCCTACGGCGACCTGTTCACGATGATGGACCTGACGGAAGGCATCTTCGTCTCGTGCGTGGAGGCGCTCGGCACGTCGCGCACTTTGGCCTACGGCGAGCGCACCCTCGACTTCGCTCCGCCGTGGCCACGGGTGCAGTACGCCGACATCTTCCAGCAGACGACCGGCGTCAGCCTCTTCGACCGCGACGGCGTGAAGGCGAAGGCGAGGGAGTTGCGGATTCCGCTCGAACTGAAGTCGCAAGAGTCGGCCGCGTTCTCGGCCTCGGAGACCGCCCCGCAAACGAGTACGTCGATTCCGAAGGAGCACGACGTGCTCGTTCACGAGTTGTTCGAGCACTGCGTCGAGCCGGAGTTGGCGAAGAGCGACAAGCCGACGTTCGTGTACGACTACCCTGCGGCGTTGTGCCCGCTCACGAAGCGGAAGAAGGACACGCCGGAGTTGGCGGAGCGGTTCGAGTTGTACGTGGCCGGCATGGAACTGGCGAACGCCTACACGGAGCTGAACGACCCGATCACGCAGGAAGCGACCTTCCGCCGGCAACTCACGGGGCTGAATGCCGAGGACTCGATGGCGAAGATGGACGAGGACTTCGTCCGGGCACTACGACACGGCATGCCCCCCGCCGGTGGCCTCGGCATCGGCATCGACCGCCTCGTGATGCTGCTGACGAACTCGACCACCATTCGCGACGTGATTCTGTTCCCGCTCTTGCGGCAAGAGTAGCGAACGAGGTTTTCCGGCCTGAAGGTCGGTTCTGTCAGCCCAGGCCGAAGGCCTGGGTATCGGCCCCTTCAGGGCAGGATGGTGGATGTCGCTGGAACCCAGGCCTGCGCTTCGCTCCGACCTGGGCTGACAGAACCGACCTTTCAGGCCGGAAAACCAGAGTCGAGAATCAGGGGGCGGACGCTTCCCGCTCGTCTTGCAGTTCCCGCGCTCGTTCGTGCAGTTCCCGCTTCTCGGCCTCGGCCGTTTGCCACAACCAGAGGGATGTGCCCGAGAGGGCGAACAATCCCAGTATCAGCATCACCACGCCCGCGACGGCCAGAGAGGGACCCCATCGCACGACTCGCCCCACGGCCTGTGGCAACAGCACCCCGCCGTCCTGCGCGAATCGCTCCAGGGCCTCCGCGAGGCGGCTGGCCGTCGGGAACCGCTGGTCGGGGTCCTTCCGCAGGCACTTCAACACGATCGCCTCCATCGCCGGCGGCAGGTCGATGTTGTGCAGTCGCGGCGGTTCCGGCACCTCGGTGATGATCTGATGCAACAGCGAAAACTGATTGTCCGCGTCGAACGGCCGACACCCCGTGAGGCACTCGTACAGCATCACACCGACGGCCCACACGTCCGTCGGCGGGCCGACCAGTTTGCTCTTCCCGCGGGCCTGCTCCGGCGACATGTAGTACGGCGTGCCCATCACCGCCACCGACTGCGTCAGGTTCGATATCGCCCGCTTGGCCAGGCCGAAGTCCACCACCTTCGGCTCGCTGGCCCGCGTGAACAGGATGTTGTTCGGCTTCAAGTCGCGGTGGACGATGCCAGCCTTGTGCGCCGCTGCCACGCCCCGGCAGACCTTCGCCAGCATGGCCGCCACGGCGAACGAGTCGCCGACCGGTTGATCGCCCAGGTGCCCGCCATCGAGTAGTTCCATGACCAGGTACGGCATCCGCGTGCGGAAGTGTCGGACTTCCCCGTGGCTTCTCGCGTCAGTCGATTCTTGAGCGGCGGCGCGACGACACGGCGGAGAAATGGTCGCCCCACCTTGCAAACGGCCGCGTCTTCCGCCACCATGCATTCATGTCCGAAGCTGTGCAGTTGAACGTCGAAGACTTGCTCCGCCAGGCCCGGGACCTGTCCTATGGTCCGGGTCGTGTGGCCGTCGTCGAAGAGGCCGTGCGACACGCCGACGCTCACGCCGACGTCGAGAGCGGGTACGAGGCCCGCATGGAGCTACTCGACGCGGGCGTGATGAGCGGCCGCGGCGACCTGCTCGTTGCGCATTATCCGTGGTGCCTGGCTCAGTTCGACCGACACCCCGACCGATTCGACGAGTATCAGCTCCTCTGGCGGTTCAAGTGGGTGATGGGCCATGTCATCGAGTTCCCGCAAATTTCGCTGGACCAGATCGCCGGGCTATTCGAGGAAATGACCGACCGTTTCCAGCGGTACGGCGCGGGCGAACGGGTGCTGGCCGGCTTCCGCCTGTCGCTCGCGAAGCACCGCGGCGACGCTGCTGACGCCGCGCGGTTTTTCGCCGAGTTCCAGCAGCGCCCCCGCGATGCCCTGAGCAACTGCGCCGCGTGCGACGCGAACGCGGTCGTCGGATACCACTGCTGGCGGGGCGAACACGCCGCCGCGGTGCAAGCGGCCGACCGCATCCTGAGCGGCCGGATGGCCTGTCGCCGGGTGCCGGAGAACCCCCTCGCCACCCTGCTGCACTCGCTGCTCGCGCTCGGCGAAGATGCTCGCGCGGTGGCCCTGCATCATCGAGGCGTGCGGCTCAGCACGACCTCCGGCGACCTGAGCAACCTGGCGAAGCACATCACGTTCCTGGCCCGAACCGACAACCTCACCCCGGCCGTGCGGCTGCTCGAGAAATTCTTGCCGACGGCGGCCGACGGGTACGAGCCGGAGGCCCGATTCCGCTTCCTGCTCGCCGGGCGATTCCTGTGCGACCGCCTGCTGGCCACCGACTGGCGTCGCGGCCTACGGGTGCCACCGACGCTGACGACCGGCGTTCGCAAGACCACCTCCGACGTGCCGAGCCTCCGCGCCTGGCTGGATGCCGAGTGCCGGCAGGTGGCCGCAGCGTTCGACGTGCGGAACGGCACATCCCACTTCGCCGACCGCCTCGCCGAACAAGATGCGTGGCACGCAACCGTGCGAGCGGTGCCGTTGACGTAACCGTCGGGTACTCGGCCTTTGCTCGGTTCGGCGGTGTCGGTACAATTCGCCGGCCCAACCGCGGGCCGGGAGGATGCGACCGTGTGGCGAAGCGTGGCCGGTGTGATCGTGCTGTCTGTCGTCGCCCGCGGGGCGGAACCGCCGCCGGTTCGCGTTCCGCCCCGGCCGTTGTCGCCCGACGAAATTGCCGGCCGCGAGGCTCTCGCGAACTTCGCCACGGCTCGCCTTCGCCTGAAGAGCGATAACACCCTCGCGGCCGCCAGGCACTTGGAAGCGGCCGCGAAGCTCGACCCGACCGCCGTTGCCCCGCGGCGAGACCTGGTGAGCGTGTACGCCGATCTCGGCCGCGATGCGGCCGCCATTCGCACAGCCCGCGACGTTTGGAAGGCCGACCCGCAGGACGCCGACACGGCCCACCACCTGGCGAAGCTGCTCTTTGAAGTGAAGCGGTACACCGAGGCCGCCGACGTGCTGACGGCCGCCATCGATTCGCCCCGTCTCGCGATGCGGGCGACGAAGAAGCTGGCGATGCGGACCGACCTCGCCCGCTGTCGCGACCGGGCCGCCGATCCCTCCGCCGCAGCCGCGTGGCAGGCCGTGCGCGAGTGGCTGCGAACTGGCGAAGACCACCTCTTGAAGGAAGGCTTCAAGCCCGCGGAGATCGCCCATGAGGCCGCGACCGCCGCCGAGAAGCACGGCCGGGCACTGGTCGCGGCCAGGCAGTTCGCCGCCGCGGCCGACGCCTTCCGCACGGCCCGCGACCTGTACGCCGACACGAAGCTGGCCAACGACCGAGCCGGCGTCGCGCGGCTGCACTGGAACCTCGCGGAACTGTTCGCCGCGACGGGCGACGCCGCCGAGGCGGTCACGCACCTCGAAGCCTACCTCGCGTTCAAGCCCCGCGACGCGGCCGTTTACGAACGGTACGCCGAGCAACTGCGGAAGGCCGGGCAGGACAGCGTGGCGAAGTTGCGACCGCTGGCCGACGGCACACCTGCGGCGAAGTGGGTGTACCTCGCGGAACTCGCCCGCACGCCGGCCGGCTTCGGCGAAGCCAACGGACAATTTGCCGACCTCGCGAAGCTGACCGCCGACGCCGATTTCTTCCGCATCCTGGTCCGCACCTACGCGGCCGCCGACACGTCGGGGGCGGGCCTGCTCGACATCGCGGAGTCACTCTACCCGCCGACCGAAGTCCGCCGGAAGCCGACCGTCTCGTCGGAAGAGTCGGCCCGCAGGCAGGCGTTTGCGAAGGCGCTCGTCGCTTCGCCGGGCGTGGCCGTGAAGGTGACGCAAGCGGCCGGCCTCGGCGGGGGTACGCGGCGATCGCCCGAACTCTGGGACTTGCTCGCCTGGGCGTGCGGTCGGGCCGGCAAGCCTGACGAAGTGGAATTCGCACTGAAGGCAGCCCTGTCGGCGGCCCCGGAGGATCGCCGCCTGCCCGCGTTCCAGCGGCTGTTCGCCCACCTCACGACGCGGCGGAAGTGGCAGAACGCCCTTCGCCTGTGTGCCGATTCGCAACGAATTCTCGGTACGAAGCTGCTCAACTTCTATCGCGCCGCACCGCTCGCGGAACTCGCTCGCGGCGACGAAGCAATCGACGCGCTGGCTGTTGCGCAGACCGACAACGCCTTCCTGTCGCGGCGGGAAAAGGTCCACATCCTCGACATCCTCGGCCGGTACGACGAGATGCTGAAGGAGTGCGACGCCGCGATGATCGAGTACACGACGCCGGCCGAGGTTCACTCTGTGCGGTATCAGCGGGCGCAGGCGTACCTTGGCCTGAAGCGATTCGCGGACGCCGAGGCCGAACTGCGGGGGCTGCTCGAAGACGACCCGGACGACGTGCTGGCCCTCAACAACCTCGGCTACAACCTGGCCGAGCAGAACCGTAAGCTCGACGACGCCGAGCGGATGGTGCGGCGGGCCATCGAGATCGACACCGACGAGCGAACGAAGGCCGGCGAGCCGAGCACCGACCATGCCGCGTACCTCGATAGCCTCGCGTGGGTGCTGTTCCGCAAGGGCAAGCTGAAGGAATCGCGAGCGTTGCTGGAGAAGGCCGTGGTGCTGCCGGACGGCCTGCCCGACCCGACAGTGTGGGACCACCTCGGCGACGTGGCCTTCCGCCTCGACGACCTCGCGCGTGCGAAGGAAGCGTGGGGCGTGGCGGCGAAGGAGTACGAGACGACGCACATGGGCCGCCAACTCGGCCGCCGCGACGAAGTCCTGCGGAAGCTGAAACGAACGGAGTAGTTCTTGGCGGACAATTTTCTCGTCGGCCGTTGTGCCCGCTCGCCACGGGTGGGAAATCGTGGATAATACTTCATCATGCCAATCACCGTCACCTGTCCGAACTGCCGCGAGGCTCTCGACATCCCCCGCGAACACCTCGGCGGCGAGGTTCGCTGCGGGTCGTGCCTGGAAGTCTTCGTCGCCGTGCCCCCCGGCGGGGCCGAGATTCCGCCGCCACTGCCGAGCGACGACCGCCCACGCCGACCCCGTCGCCCACGGCCGGACGTGCCCCGCAACAAGCCGCTGCCGAGTTCGCGGCCGGACGACGAGTACGGGGCCGTCGAGTTCGACCCGGACCGCAAGCGGAAGCAAGGCGTCGGCGTGGCCCTGTGGGTGCTGTTCGGCGTCTTCGGCCTGCTCGGCTGCGGATGCTGCGGCATCGTCGGCTACTTCATCGTGCAGACGATGGACCCGGAGTACAAGGAATTCCAGGCCCCGGACGGACGGTTCACCGCCGAGTTCCCGGCCGAAGTGAAGCAGAAGACCCGCGAGACGGGCCGCGATAAGGACAAGCCGGCTGTGTCGTTCGAGGCCGAACGGAAGATGGTGCAGGAGACATACTTCATCTACCACGTCGAGCTGACCGCGGCCGAGAAGCGCGATCCGGCGAAGGAAAAGGTGCTCGACCGACTGTGCGACGGCTTGATGAAAGTGAACCAGGGCACGGAAGTGTCGCGGTCGAATCGTGCCCACAACGGCCTCGACGCGATCGACCTGATCGTGCGACTACCGGGGCGGAAGCGGTTCATCCAGGCGCGCGTCCTCGCGGGCGACGGCCGCGGGTACGTGGTCGGTGTCGCGGTCAACGGCGACCCGCAAGGCATGATCTGGCTCGAACACTACTTTGACAGCTTCGAGATCACTGCCCCGGCGGAGAAGAAGGACGACGACGAAAAGAAAAACGACAAGAAGAAGTGAACTGCCCAGGTCTTCCGGCCTGAAAGGCCGGTTCGGTCAGCCCAGGCCGAAGGCCTGGGTAATGACGGCATCTGTTTTCGGCCCTGAAGGGGCCGTTCATTACGGGAGGCGATCCCAGGCCTGCGCTTCGCTCCGACCCGGGCTGACAGAACCGGCCCTTCAGGCCGGAAAACCAAAATCCTCACTCGTAGAACGCTGCGGCGGCGAAGCTCACGCTCTCGTGGCCCTGCGGGTGGACATACTGCTGATAATGCAGCACCTTCCCCGTCGTCGGGCGGGCGGCCGCGAGCGCGACGCAGGTCGGCGGCAGGCCGCAAATGCGGCGGGCGTCCCCCTCGGCCGCGATCACGTCAAAGTACCTCGCCACGTCGGCCGTACCCAACTTCGCCAGAATCGCCTCGTCTTGTTTGCGGCTCGCGGTCAGGAACGGCTCGCGGACCGGTTCCGGGTCTTCGAACTTCGGGCCGACGTGCGCCAGGTCGCCGCTGATGATGTAACACACCGGCTCGCCCGCCGCGGCCTCGGCATCTTGCAGCGCCTTCACCATGCGCTGAATCTGCGGGACTCGGTCCGGCGGTGTGCCCGACGACACGCAATCGCGGAACGAGCCGACGAGCAGCGGCACGATGCGGAACGGCCGGTCGCGGAAGAGGTGTTGCAGCACGACGACTTCGAGTTCGATCGAGTGTTCCGGCAAATGCGCGGATGGGTCGTCGAACAGGCCGTTGCCGTAACTCTTCACGATTCGCTCGACGTAAGCCTGATCGGTCTCGACGGTGCCGAGGGGCGTGGCGAAGTTCATCCGCGTAAGCGTGAAGCGGGCCGGCGAGTAGTGCGATGTGGCCACGATCACGAACAGCCGCGCGTCGGTTCGCTCGGCCAGTTCCTGGAAGCCCCAGCCGTAGGTGACGTTGCCGCGGGCGTAATCCATGTGCGGTACCAACACCGCCCGCAACCGCAGGCCATCGCGTGGGCCGCCGACCGGGCCGGGGCCGCCGGGGCCGGTGAACAGGCCGCGCATCTGGGCGTGGATCGCTTCGGGTTCGGGCGGGTAGCAGCCGATGCACGATGGCCGACGGA